>DAIOEN010000097.1:0-26150 GCA_036746235.1 Vulcanimicrobiota bacterium
CTAAACTTGAAGATAATATCGTTTCTTAAATTAATTAAATGACTTAAAGAATCTGTTTTTTTCATATATTATCCCCCTTTCTGACCTTATATTACATAACGATTATAAAATCCTGCCCGTTCCGGTTCAGACAACAGGCAATTTCCCACCTTCTTCCAGAAACCTCTTTATACATGCATCAGGGCTCGGATGTTCATCATTGCCGAATATATTATAGGCAAGAGCGGGACAGCTTCCTGTGCAGTAATTTATATATTCGCACCCTTTACAGTATTCAAATTTCTCCAGTGGAATCTCCCGTCTTTCCCGGAATTTATTCAGTGCAGGATGGTTCTGCCATATATCTTTGAGATTGTCTTTATTTATCCTGCCCAGTTCAATGCCAGGTATCTGACTGCAGGGAACAATTATTCCATCTGCTCTTACTGCAAGTTTACTCATGGGCCCGCCGCATCCTGTAAGAAATCCTCTCCCGGGAACAGGATCTTTTCCTTCCACTCTGTTCTGTTCCATTTCAAGCCATGCCCTTCCTTCTGCAAGGGGGCCTGCAGTGGCGCTTATACGGCCGTTATATTTCTTTACAAGGGCCATGAGTTTTTCCATTGCAAGGGTTCTTTCTTCGGGAGATAACATGATTTCATCTGTATACTGTCTGCACAGTCCCATATAGGATGCAGAATTTATTGAAAATGACTGAAGGCCTATGTCTTCAAGAAGTAATTTAGCTATATTTTCCAGGTCATGAACATTATGTTTATGGATTGTTACTCTTACTGTAGCAGATACATTGTGTTTCTGTAAATGCTTTATTCCCTCTATGGCCCGTTTAAAATTACCTTCTCCTCGAAAAGAATCATGAGTTATCGGGATAGAGCCGTCTATAGAAACCTGCACATAATTACACCTTCTAGTAGAGTGAAGAAATTCTGCCCATTCTTCTGTAATAAGGGTGCCGTTACTCAATATGTTGAATCTCATGCGGTTTTTCACAATACCTTCTATGATTTCTTTTAAATCTTTACGACAGAAAGGCTCTCCCCCTGAAAGACATACATCCATGACGGCACAGTCATTCAGTTCTTTAAAGAAAGTAAGCCATTCCTCCAGTGGTAAATCCTGCCCTGTATCGCCTTCACTTGTAAAATGAAAACAGTATTTACATCGGAGGTTGCATTTATTTGTTATGGACAGATCTATAGATTTCGGTGTATACATTAATTTCATTTATAAATTTCCCCTTTAAATCAGACCTTTACCTCTTCATAGCCTGCAAGGCCTCTTTTTATCAGTTCTTCAATGAATTCAGTGCAGTGTTCTTCCACTTCCTGAGGCACCTCTTCACACTCTTTTCTTACTTCTTCTGTAATATCCTTTATTGTATTTTTTCCGTCAAGTTTTTTCCAGATAAATACTCCTACAGGGTTTATTGTAAAACCATCTCCTGTGTCGGGATCGAAAAGTATTGCCCAGTCGTCGAATTCTACACGGAGGACTATCAATGGATTTGCTACAGGTTTTTTGTTCATATTAAAATCTCCTTATATTTAATTTAGACAGATTATAATTCAAATTTTATAAATTTTCAACAAGTTTTTTTGTAAAAATAAATTTTTTAAAATATTTATTAAATTTTTTTATAGCTTTCTGTTCAAGTAAAAGCTCAATACCTTCAGAGAAAGGAGTGAAAATCCTGTAACACGTCAGTTTTATAAAATCTAAAAAATTATCAGTATAAAGATAATTGACTGTAAGAAAACGCCATATGTAAGATGAGGAAATTTTATTTTCTGGATTTAATATAATATCTTTATTGAGCCATTTTTTCAGTATTTTTTCCTTCAGAAAATCAGGTTTTAATTTTTCTATTATTTTTTCTGGAAAAGGTGTTTTGAATAAATCTTCTGTTATACACAGGGTAAAATAAAGAACATGTTCCAGCTTATCTTTTCTCACTTTTTCTATAAGTTTGTCCCAGTTAAAATCCCTGCCTGTAGTAATTACTAATTTATGTATATCATAAATATATTTCAGAGGAACATAATCGTACTTGGCTATGGAAGCTAACATTAAAATGAAAAAAAGATCTTCCATGGAAGGCATAAGTATATTCTTTTTATTTATATTTATTTCTTTTGCATTTATCCATAGATCATTAATTCTCATATTCAGGAATTTACCCAGGAAATCCCAGTGAAGATCAATATTTATAGAGGCTTTCGATTTTTTTTTAAAATTAAGCTCACTCCTGTATTTATACATAATATCAATCATGTCCTGATTCAGGGTTAAATTATAACCTCTTTTTAAAAGATTTACTTCCACTTCGTTGAAATTACTTTCAAAGAAAGGAATGTAATCAATTTCCTCAAGTTTTTTTTCTGTTTCTCTGACTTTTTCATAAGGAACCAGTATATCCATATCACATGGAGCAGGCCTTAACGCTATATCTTTATACAGGAGTTCTGCCATTACGGGCCCTTTAAGAGGTATTGCAGGAATATTGTTTTTCTTCAGGTGTGAAAGAACCCTGAACATTTCATTTTCCATGACCATATTTCTGTGGAGATTTGATAAATATAACTGTTTATATTTTTCTCTTATATCAGGAGGAATATTTTCTATTTTAAGATCTGAAAGCTTTCTGTAAAAAGCAGGAAAAATTCCATGGCTCATTGAAAAAGAAAATAAATAATCCCATTCTGAAGCAGATAAATCTTTTGTTACATTATTGATTGCATCACTGCCCATATCTTCGTGCAGTGTATGTAAAATTATATCTTCTTTTTCTATCATAATTTGCTTTTATTTACTATATCAATTATAGTATATTAACGTCATGAAAAACCTCTCTGTGTATTATAACTTATTATTAATCTGTGTATTATAACTTATTATTAAAAAGTTGGGAATATAATAATTAAAGATTTTTTAGATTATTTTTTTTATCTGTTTTTTATAGATTTTTCTTATGATTTCTTTTTTTTATTCTTCTCATTCCATTCTTTTTTATCCCTTATATATTTTTATATCCTTTAATGTCTTTACTTCTTATTTCCAGATAAGATTAACTTGTTTTTATAAATGTATACTAATTTTTATTGTAAAATTTTTATTAAGCCTTGTAAAAAATATTTTAATATGATAAATTATTAAAATAGATTATATTTTATTTTCTCTTTTATAAATTATTTTTACGGAGAATTAGTAAATGGATGTTATAAATGTTGCAGAAAAAGGGATTGACCTTAAAAAGTCCTCTCCTCTTTCCTGCAATCAAAAGATTGTCCTCTCTGATAACATTATATACAATTCATTTCTGAAAAAAAACTGGCCTTTTATTTTTGTATTGCTTTTGTTTTTTTCTGATATATTTTATTTAAACCTTGCTTTTTATATATCACTTAATCTTCGTTTTCCCGGATATAATATCTTTACCTATATAGAACCCCTTCTTGTTGCAAATATTATATTTCTTCCCAGTGTTGTATTCCTCGGTCTTTACAGGGGAGTTTTTAAAGCATCCCTTGAAAGGCAGAAATCTCAGATAGGAAGAGTCTGTATTTATACGGGTATTTTAACAATGGCCTATCTTTATATAACAAAATCTTCCGATATTTCCAGAGCCGTTATCCTGATCTTTGTAATGGCTATGTATGTAATACTTGAAATAAATCATTCCATACTTTATAACATTAATCGCCTTTTTGTAAAAAAGGGACTGGGAAGCAAGAATACTGTTATCGTAGGTACAGACGAATCGGCAGGTAGATTTGCAGAACAACTGAGAGATGTTTACGGAGATTTTTATAATATACTGGGATTTTTTAAAAATAATGATATGGAAGATCATTCTGATGTAAAATCATTTATTATAGATTCCGAAAAAAATATAAATGAGATTCTGAAGGAATATAATGTAGAACAGGTTTTTATTGTAAGTGATTCCATGGATCTTGAGAAATATACTTCTGTACGCAGAGCCTGTGAGAATTTTAAAGTTAATCTGAAAATGGTATCCCCTTATGTGAAAAATTTAATGAAAAAGAGAAAGATTAAAGATATTACAGGCGTCCCCCTGGTTATGGAGCAGAAAAGACAGAGATTTCTTATGATTCAGAGAGTGATAAAAAGATTACTTGACCTGTCTGTCCTTCTTTCAGGAAGTATTTTTATTATTCCTCTCTGCTTCTTTGTTGCTCTTGTCATTAAATTAACATCAAAGGGACCTGTATTTTTTATACAGAAAAGATCTCTTTATAAAGGAGGTCCTGAAATAAAAGTTTATAAGTTTCGTACTATGTGTGCAGATGCAGATAAGATGAAAAAAGACCTCATTCAGGAGAATGAAACAAATGGAGCACTCTTTAAAATGAAAAATGACCCCCGTATTACACCGGCAGGAAATATATTGAGAAAATTTAGTATTGACGAATTCCCTCAGTTTATTAATGTCCTTAAAGGTGAAATGTCTATTGTAGGGCCGAGACCTCTTCCTGTAAGAGATTTTAAAATGCTTAAAAATACTGATAAACTCTGTTTTGACTGGTATAAAAAAAGAGGACAGGGAATAGCAGGTATTACAGGACTGTGGCAGATTATGGGACGAAGTGAACTTACTTTTGAGGAAATGTGCTTTCTTGACCTTTATTATATTGAAAATCAATCTCTCTTTTTTGATCTGGAAATAATGTTTGAAACTCTTTATGTGATGATCTTTGGCCGGGGAGCCTATTAGAAAATATTCTCCTACCTCCTTTGTATCTTGTAATATATTTCTCTTTCTGATAAAATAATTGTTATTATGAAATCTAAATATGTTTTATTGTTATTCCTGATCCTGTTAACGGGCCTTTCTGCCCTGTCCTGTTCCGGCAATAAAGAAAAAGACCTGCTCATGCAGCAGGGAAAGGATTCGTATAAAGAGGGTAAATATAAAGAGGCTCTTGAAAAGTTCGATAAAGCCCTCACTATTACTCCGAAAGATGTTTATCTTCTTTATTATAAAGGGGAAAGCCTGAAACATCTCGGGAAATATGAAGATGCAGTAAATGCCTATAATGAAGCACTCAGGCTTGATGAAAAGGTAAAAATTCTCTGGTATTCAAAAGGCCTTGCCTGTATGGAAATGGATTCTTACAGTGAGGCTCTGGAGGCTTTTGATAAATCTCTTGCTCTTGATCCCGATTATATACTCCCCCTGAGGTATAAAGGAGATATTCTCTACAATCAGGGTAAATACAAAGAAGCCCTTGAGTGTTATGATAAGTTTCTGGCTCATAAGGAAAAAGATGTGATGGCCCTTAACGGTAAAGGACTCTCTCTTGCAGGTCTTGAAAGACAGAAAGAAGCAATAGAATGTTATGATATGGTCTTAAAAATTGATCCGAAAAATGTAGATGCCATGAATTACAGAGGCGGTACTTTCATATTATTGAAAAATTACGGAGAAGCAATAAGCTCTTTTGATAGAGCCATAAAAGAAGATCCCGGAAATGTATATGCCTGGCATTACAGAGGATTTGCCCTGACTCTCGGTAAGAATTATAAGGAATCTGTTAAATCTTTTGATATGGTGTTAAAACTTCAGCCGGAAAATGCAGAGGCATGGAATTATAAAGGTTTTTCTCTCTATCTTCTGAAAGATTACAGAAAGGCTGTAGAGTGTTTTGATAATGCACTCTCTCTTGACCCGTCTTATGAGGATGCGAAAAATAACAGGCTTGTTGCTTTAATGGCCATGAGCAGAAAGAAAAATAAACCTTAAGAACATGTCCGAAAAGCCTTCCTGAATATATTAAAACTCTGTCTATAAAAAATGTTGTTAAATTTTTCGGATACACTCTCAGTTTTTATTCTTTATTCTTAATGTCTTCTTCTTTCACCTGTTCTTCTAATGGATTTTCTTCCTTTTCACATTCTTCTTCCTCTGAAGGCTTTTCTTCCTTTTCAGAATCTTCTTTTATTTCTTCTATTGTAGAATCTTCTTTTTCAGCTATATTGATTGTAGTAAGTATACCCACATGATCGCTTAAAGAGCTATCATAGAGTATGAGCTCACTCTTTACTATATCTACATCGCCTTTTATCATTATAAAATCTATTCTTACCGTAGGTTTGCCTGAATAAAAGGTATTTCCTCCTTTTTTATTGACTGCTCTGTAGCTGTCTTTATAGCCCTGTTCTTCGAAGTATTTTATACATGGCGAAGTATCCAGATCGTTAAAATCTCCGGTTATTATTGAGCAGACATATTGTTCCGTATCATAAAAATTTCCCAGTTCGAGAAGAAGTTTTTCTGCCTGAGAGGCTCTCAGGTTACGATCTTTATGATGATCCAGATGGAGTGAAGTGAAGAGGAGCTTTTTCCCGTCAATATCTATTTCCGCCGAGAGAGCAAATCTTGTAAGAAGGGGTTTTACCTTACAGGAGAGATTTTCGTTCAAATCTATTCTTACGGGATTTATCATGGGATAGTGGGACATAATTGAGAGGCCTTCCGGGTATATATCGTTGAAATAATGACAGAATAGCCAGTGTGTTGTATAGGGGAGACCTGTAATATTTTTCATATGGTGGGCGACCTGATAGCTTGTATCTTCGATACCATAGCCGTTTATTACCTCCTGAAAACCGCATATATCTGTTTCATGTTTCGAGAGTTCATAGGCAATTTTCCCGAATCTCCATTCATCATTTGCCTGAATACCATGAAGGTTATAAGAAACTATTTTTAAAGTCTTCACCTGTTATATGCCTCCGTTCTTTTTTCGTGACGCGTAACGCGTGACGGGTATAGTTTTTCATACTCACTTTTTTCACTTTTCACGTCTCACTAATATATTACATAAACAACTCTCTAAAACCTCTTTTTTTCTCAATTTAACATAATAAATTTCACTCTTCACTCTTAACACTTCACCTTTTAAAAATTTTTAAATTAGCTGAAATTTCTATAGTAAAATTACTCAATTCCGGGTATAATATGATACAGAAAAAAAAATTAAAATCTTTCAAAAAAATATGGAAATTTGAATTTAAATCTGTTATAATATGGCATTTGAGACAGGGGAAACCTTTGTATGGTAAAGATTATCTCTGTCTGTGTCCTGATAACAGATTACAGGAGGTGAGCGGGAAAATTTCCCGTATGTTTACTCAACGTAAAATTAAAGTTCATAGCTTCGGGTGTTCACTGAGAGACACCTGATAATTAATTTTAAAGGAGGGAGACCTTATTGGAAAAAAATATCGTACAAGTAAAAAATGTTGTGAAGAGGTTTAGAGACGTTACTGCTCTCAACAATGTTTCTGTAGAAATTCCTGCAGGCCAATTTTTCTCCATACTCGGCCCCAGCGGCTGCGGTAAAACAACTCTGCTCAGGTTAATAGCAGGTTTTGAAATCCCCGATGCCGGTGAAATCTATCTGGAAGATCAGATGATTAATAATATTCCACCATACCGGCGAAATGTAAATACTGTTTTTCAGAATTATGCCCTGTTTCCTCATTTGAATATTTATGAAAATGTTGCTTTCGGATTAAAATTAAAAGGCATAAAAAGAGATGAAATAGGCGGAAGAGTTGCCAGAGCCCTCGATCTGGTAGGTCTTTCCGGTCTGGAAAAAAGAATGCCGAAACAGCTTTCAGGAGGACAGCAGCAAAGGGTTGCCCTTGCAAGAGCTCTTGTAAATGAGCCTCCTGTTTTATTGCTTGATGAACCTCTCGGTGCTCTGGACCTTAAATTGAGAAGACAGATGCAGGTGGAATTGAAGTCCCTTCAGAAAAGACTTGGTATAACCTTTATATATGTTACTCATGATCAGGAAGAAGCGCTTACCATGTCTGATAGAATTGCCATCATGCAGGGTGGAAAAATTGAACAACTCGGTAATCCATCCTATGTTTATGAAAAACCAAAAACTGAATTCGTTGCCAATTTTATGGGTATATCAAACCTTTTCAAGGGAAATTTGCGAAACGGAAACGGCACCATATACACACTCACAACACCGGAAGGACTCGAAATAAAAGCCCTGGGAGAAGGAGTCAGACCGGGCGGTAATGCCACTGTTATGGTAAGGCCTGAAAAAATACAGATAAGTCCCTGCAGGCCAGAGGGACCATCGAAAAATATCCTTCATGGTACTATTGAAGATGTAATCTATCTCGGTACTGTTATACAGTTCATTGTAAGAATGAATGATCAGAAACTTATAGTACTTGAGAAAAATTATGACAGATCTTCCGAATTCGGTGCCAATCAGGACGTTTTCCTGTCCTGGGATATTGATAATACGTTTGTACTGACGGAAAAACCTGAAGATGAAATTCTCTGTATTTCGTAATTTTAACAGAGATGATCTGAGAGCTGGCCTGTTGATCAGTCCTGCCTTTTTCTGGCTGGTGGTATTTTTCCTGATACCACTCTGTATTTTATTTGTATACAGTTTCTGCCAGAAAGGTGTCTATGGCGGCGTTACATGGAATTTTACCCTTGATAATTACAGGAATGTACTTAACCCTATTTATATTAAGATTGTACTTTATTCATTCTGGGTAGCTTTCCTTAATACTGTCATATGTCTTATTATTGGCTACCCCATGGCTTACTATATATCGACAAGGAAGAGCACAAGACTGAAAAACTCTCTCATCTTACTTGTCATATTGCCGTTCTGGACCAATTTCCTGGTGAGAACCTATAGCTGGATGATCCTTCTCAGAGACAGTGGTCTTATCAATACTCTGTTGCTCAACGCAGGTTTTATAGATGAGCCTTTAAAATTGCTTTTTACCAGAACTGCCGTAATTATTGGACTTGTTTACGGATATCTGCCTTTTATGGTTCTTCCTCTTTATGCATCCATAGAAAAGATAGATCCGTCATTGATGGAAGCAGCTCATGACCTTGGAGCAAACAGTTTTAAAGCATTCCTGAAGGTAATGCTTCCTCTTACTTTTCCCGGCATAGTGGCCGGGTGTATACTGGTTTTTGTACCGACCCTCGGTGCTTATATTACACCCGATCTCCTGGGAGGAGCAAAGGATATGATGATTGGCAATTTAATTCAAATGCAGTTCCTTAAAAGTAAAAACTGGCCCTTTGGCTCATCACTGTCTTTTATTGTTATGATAATTGTTCTGGCTTTACTGGTTCTTTATATAAAATTCGGGGATCTTGAAGAAGAAGGGAAGGCATGAACAGTGAGCAGTGACCAGTGACCAGCAGGGGCGAACCCTCTGTGGTCGCCCGATAACGGTGAAAATACGCGTCACCCATCACGATTATCACGCATCACACGTCATGCACATATGACCGGAGAATATAAAACTATGACACAGACTATGACACAGAAAAAAATTAAATGGGGCGAAGTTGCTCTTAGCCTTCATTCATGGCTTACATACCTTTTTTTATACGGCCCTATGGTTATACTGGTTATATTCTCTTTTAATAAAGCAAGGATAAATGCCGTATGGACAGGGTTTACACTGGACTGGTACAGAGTGCTCTTTGCCGATACCGCTATGGCAGGAGCACTGCAAAACAGCCTGATTATAGGTATTACTTCAACCATTCTGGCTACAGTAATTGGAACCTTTACTGCTATCGCTATGTACAGATATAAATTCCCGGGGAAAAAAATCTTTGATTCTATCCTTTATATGCCTATTATTATACCTGATATAGTAATGGGTATCTCTCTTCTGAGTTTTTACGTGTTTATTCACTTTACCCTTGGACTTGTGTCTATAATTGTTGCTCATGTTGCTTTTAATATATCCTTTGTCGCTGTTGTTGTAAGAGCCAGGCTTTACGGATATAATAAGACTCTTGATGAGGCAGCTATGGACCTTGGAGCCACACCTGTGCAGACCTTTATGAAAGTAACATTACCGATTATTTTACCCGGTGTAATAAGTGCTGCTTTAATAGCATTCACCCTTTCTTTCGATGATTATCTTATTACATCTTTTGTGGCAGGTATAGGCTCAACTACCCTGCCCGTAAAGGTATATTCTATGATGAAATTCGGTGTTTCGCCGGAAATTAACGCCCTTTCCACACTTATATTATTTTTCAGTATGACTTTAGTCATCATATCACAGAGATTAGGAGAATAGATAATGAATAAAATGAGCAGAAGGAGTTTTTTGAAGTCTCTTTCATTTCTTGGATTATCTGCAGCATGCGGACTTGGAACATCATCCTGTACCGGTAAGGGAGGAGGAGGAACAGGGAAACAACTCTTTGTTTATAACTGGCCTTATTATATAAGTGATAAGGTTATACCTGAATTTGAAAAAGAATTCTCGGTAAAGGTCATTTATGATAATTATTCCAGCAATGAAGAACTTCTTGCCAAATTTCAGGCAGGTGCAAGCGGATATGATCTGATCTTCCCGAGTGATTATATGGTCACAATGATGATAAATCAGAAGCTTCTTGAAACACTGGATCACAGCAGAATTCCTAATATTAAAAACCTGGATGAAAGATTTAAAGGTCTCGACTGTGACCCGAAAAATACATATTCGTTACCATATTTCTGGGGTACAAGCGGTATAGGGGTAAATACGGAAAAGATAAAAGAAAAAGTAGATAGCTGGAAAATACTCTGGGATGAGAAATATAAAGAGTGTATATCCATGCTTGATGATATGCGCTCTGTAGCACAGCCTGCACTTAAGCTTCTTGGCTATTCCCTTAACAGTACAGATAAAAAACATATTAAAGAAGCAAAAGATCTTCTTCTGAAGCAAAAACCTCTCATTAAAGCCTATACAAGCGATACGTATGTAGATTTCCTGAAGTCCGGCGATCTGTGGCTTGCACAGGGATACAGCGGAGATGTATTCCAGGTTATAAAGGAAAATAAATCCATTCAGTATATAATACCAGAGGAAGGTACTGAAATATGGGTTGATAATATGTGTATACCGAAAGGTGCGAAAAATAAAGAGACAGCAGAGCTTTTTATCGATTTTCTCATGAGGCCTGAAGTAAGTGCTGAAAATTCAAATTCTACATGGTACGCAAATCCGAATATTGCTTCTAAGAAGTTTATAAAGCCGGAAATTATAAATAACCCCGGTATTTATCCTCCGAAAGAAGTCCTTGATAAATGTGAATTTTTAAAGGATCTCGGAGAAAATAATATACTCTATGAAGAACTTTATAATGAACTGAAGAGTTCTTAGTCAGTGAGCAGTGACCAGTGAGCAGTTAGGAATCTCTGCTCACCGGCCACTTTCTATTTGCCGGTAAACAGATCGAGGAATCTGTTCTCATATTCTTTAAATACTCCCCACAGATCAAGTTCTTTTTTCAGAACCTTCGGATCCACTCTGCCTGCTTTTACTTCTCTGAAGAGATTTTCTATTTTTATTTTTGCATCTCCCGGAAGGCCGGAATTGTCTATATTTAAAAGACCTCTTCTGTTCAAATCCAGTATATTATTCGCGAGAGAGCTGGTAGTGAGTTCAAATATGAATTTCATAAGAGATATGTCCCAATACGTATTTACTCCTTTTATTATGGTGCTGAGATTATCTCCTTCTTTTTCTATTTCCTGTTCGAGTCTTTCTACAAGTAAATCCAGAGGGCCTGACACAACTGACATATTTTTAAATTCATTTTTATATTTATACAGAAGTCCAGGGTTGTTTTCAGAATAGTTTTCACGAACAAATTCAGTATATTCGTCTCCATGGTCAAAACCCTGAAAGAGGCTTTTAAAATAATAGGGAGTTATAATCTGAGGTCTTTCTGCTATTACCTGTCCCTCTCTGAGTACCAAATCATCCTGCTGGTTCTGTATGAGATTATTTATAATAGGATCTGTAATTATAAAATATTTTATATTTGTAACGCCAAAAGTGGCAATTTTCTGCTGCGGCTGGCGAAGCACACAGGAATGTGTTATTGCATACTGTATATCATCATTGTTCATTTTATCACCATAAATTTATAATGTGTGAAGCGTAATGCGTAATGCGTAATGCGTAATACATAATGCGTAAAAGCACCTTTTCACGACTCACGACTCACAATTCATTGATTATACTACATAAAACACTATTATGGCAAGTTCTCAATTTCTCCGAATTCAGTTACCTGTGTGTCACATATTATGGTGGTTACCATATAAAGGGAAAGCAATATTCCGCCCAGAATAAATTGAATTAATAGTGACACCTTTCTGGAAAATATTGTTGCTTTTTCCAGAAAATCACTCCCCCACAGATAAATCCTTAATATTATGAAAAATACTGCTATGAGTAAAACCTGCATCCTGAAAGCTTCTCTGATATTTTTAGGAAGCAAATATATTTTGCATACAGGACAGTATTTTGGAGATAACAGTTTGAATATCTGTATGTAAGGAATTGTTCTTTCTTTACATCCAGGGCATTTATAATAAAAGTATCTTTTTAATATTCTTTTCAAAAAGATTGTACCTCTCTTCTGAAAATATTTTGCTTTTTTCAGAATAACTGATATAATATGGTTATGTCAAGAGATTTTGAGGATTATAGTTAGTTTCATACATCTATAATTAATGACCTCGTAATGCGTAAAGCGTAAAGCGTGATACGCAAGTATATAACCCGTCACGCGTTACCCGTCACGCGTCACGATACTATATCCACCATATAAAAGGAGTATTTACTTATGCACGTAATGTCTTCATCTGAAATGAAAGGTAAAGAAATAAATCTGCCTGATACAAAAAATGTTATTATGAAACCTCTTATAACTAAAAATGAAGGGGCACCGACTTTTGCTCTCCGTCAATTCGAACTTGGTAAGGACGGACATACACCATGTCATAAACATCCATGGGAACATGAGGTTTATATTCTGGAAGGTAGCGGAGAAGTGGTTTTTGAAAATGGTTCCACACCACTTGTTCCGGGACAGGCGATTTTTGTCCCTCCCGGAGAGCTACATCAATTCAAAAATAGAGGAGAAGGAATGTTGAAATTTCTCTGTATAGTACCAAATGAAGGACACAGTTAGAGGCGTGACAGGAGGAACTGTTTACCTGAACCGGTAATGAAGAATGTAATATATAAAATTTGCTGTGAGGTGTATTTTATGAAAAAAATTATAACTATCCTTTTTATTATTCTACTTGTTTTTTCTTTATGTGAGAGGACTTTTGCAAAAGAGAATTATTATCAAACAGTAATAAACACAAAGGAGCTTGCCGATCCTGTATTTGAAAAAATGAGAAGCTATTTGTATTATAATCTTAACGGTATGGCTGTAGGTTATCCCTATGTGATGGATCTGGTAGACCCGGCAACACTCGATCAGATGGCTCCTGCTACATACAAAGGTATGGAAGTGGGACTATATAAGTTTGAAGGAACCTATCATCATATATATATGATCAATAATCTTGCCGTAGATGATTTCCTGGGCACAGTCGCCCATGAATTTGCCCACGCATGGCAGACGGAAAATTGCCCTCATAATCAGAATATAGTTATAAAAGAAGGTTTCGCCGACTGGGTAGCCTACAAGGTGCTCCAGATGGACGGCGCCCTGAATGCGGCAAATAATATATTCTACAGAGCAGACCCTGTCTATGGAAAGGGATTTAAGATAATACTCGGCGTTGAAGATCAGAGAGGCATAGCAGGAGTAATGGAATATGTTAAGAAAACTATAAATGGTGAGTAGGGGACAGTGAGCAGTGAGCAGTGAGCAGTGAGCAGTGACCAGTGACCAGTGACCACTGATCACTGCATGGTGAAACTTACCCGTCACGCTTTACCCGTCACGTGTTACGCCTCCGGAGGGCCCAGTTCAATAGATAAATTACCGTTCTCTGCAGTTACCTTTTTAAAGTCTGCCTTTAATCCTACAGGGAGCATTGCTCCTATGTCTACTGAGAAGGTATTTTCTTTATCTTTATCTTTTTCTACGATTCCTTTTGCAAATTTACTGCCTATTATATCTATGAAGGTATCCTGAATTACGCCCGGCACAGATATAAATCCTGCTACCTTTACTTTATCCAGAGTTACTTTGAATTTATTGTCTTCAAAATCAAGACTGTAAAATAAAGTGAAAGGTACAGGAATGAAAGTGCCGTAATCTCCTTTTATCTTACATTTACCTTCTTCATAACGGGCTTCCAGATTATGTACCTTATATTTCTTAAAAGTATCTCCCATTTTCCTCAGATATTCTGTAAGGACATCCTGCGATATGGTTACATGTCCCTCTTCTACCGTGAATGGTGTGTCAAGGGATTCGAAGAAGTCTTTTCTTATCTGTCCCGGTGTGGTTGAGAATATATCTATGGACATAAGATTTTTCATATATTCTCCTGTTTTCGGATTTCTGATTTTTATATTATCCAGTATAATTCCGTTATATTTAACATCTGTCAGGGTAAAAGTACCTTCCTGGAGATTCACATCAAACTGCTTATGCCCCAATTTATCTTTAAGGGTTTTAATCTGTTCCTGAAGAACGTTATTTTCCTCTGTTTCTTTTTTTAATCTACTCTCAAGGGATTCTTCTTCCTTTTTTGTAATCTGAAGCTCTTCTTTCAGTTTTTCCAGTTCTCTTTTTAGAGAAACATTTTCCTGTTTCATCTGTTCTGACATCTGCTGGAGCTTTGAAGACATTTCCCACTGACTGTCATCTTTTTTATCATATGGCCCTGACAGATATACACCGTCTCCAGGAGCAGTGGATACAATATGACTGGAAGATAAATTTCTATTGTTTACCTGTTTTATATCTTCAGAAGCTTTTGCCCTGAAAAAACCTGATATGTTCATTTAGATTACCTCCGGAATTTTTTTGCCCTTCACCCTTTATATCAGGGCGTTTAATGAAACGCCCCTGCTCATACTTCACTTTTCACTTCTCATAATAATACTGAAGAATTTTCTCTGTTTCTACATGTTTTGCGAATTCTCCGAATTTTTCTTTTGCATAATTCTGACCGAAGAGGCCGGCAAATTTGGAGCCCCACTGGTACCCTACAACAGAAGCACCTGTAGTGCCAAGTATTGTTCCTGTTACTGCTCCCACTGCTCCTCCCACCACTTTAGCAAGTACTTTGTTGTAGGTATGACCGGCATTTTCTATGATTATCTTTATTTCTTTTTCATTGAAGTCCAGGTCTGAAAGTTTTTCTTTCATGTTCCCTTCTGACATTTTTTTATGTAACAGTGGCTTCATTGTATCTACTTTTTCCATACCTTCTCTGTTTCTGGCTGAATCCACTATAGCTTCTATTTCTTTTTCGCTGAAGTTTGCTTTTTTCAACCCTTCTATCATTCTGCTCTCAGGTAATTTCCTGTTGATAATAGAACTCACTATGGAAAGTTTTTTCTCATCTGTTATGATATTTTTAAGAGACTCTATAGATGTGCCGGTGATTTCAAGAGGGATCATATTTTTCAGATTTTCCAGAGTATCTTCTGTGATTTCCAGTCCTCCTGTCAGATGTTTTATTGTGTTATGAACCTTTTCTCCTGCACCACCCACTGCATGCTCTATTTTTGCAAACTGTCTTACAGAGTCTTTATGATATTTTGAAAGAAGCTCTTTATTCATATCGTTTAACTGGCCTGTTCCTGCTTTTGTACCAATTACTGCCCCCATGGCAGTTCCTATGGGAAGAGCTACAAGTGCTCCCGCTATTCCTCCCAGGATTTTGCCTGTTAATTTAGCTCCAAGAATAACTGTGTTTTCAACAGTCTTTCTGAAGGCAGATTTTTCTAATGTTTTCGGAGGACTTATGAGCACTTCTGGAAGATTATTATCTTTAAAATCAGGCGGTGCTTCCCCATGATCCAGGTTACATTTCAATTCTCCATCTTCAGAAACCTCCGGTACAGGATCATATTTTGCCGTTGCTTCAGGATTACACCCCAGGATACGCATAAAAGCCATTTTACCGCCATCTATAAGTCCATGCTTTTCAATTGCCTCTCGTCCGTACTGAGAACAGGAAGGACTGTGTTTGCAGACCAGCATAAGATAGGGAGACACGTATTTCTTATAATTGTGTATAACTGTTTTCCCGAACTTCTGCGAAAGAGATAATTTCTCTGCCGGTGCTGTTTCCAGAGACGGAGATTTTACCTCCGACGCAAATCCTTCCGCTATGTCTTTATCTTCGAATACATAATCTACAAGTTTCATCCATGTTGTATCTTTTTCAAATTTTAATTTTCCGTAATTTTCTTTCAAGTCATCGGAAGGATTTTTCCATGGCATATAAATATTAAATCCTCTTCCGTCTTTTATTTTTTTCTTTGAATTGCCTATGTAATGGGCTATTATTGAATCTGAAAGCAGATTGTCAAGTGCTTTTGCCTTGTCTTTAATTGCCCGGGAAGTAATATTTTTATCTTCCATCAGGTTTTTAAGAAAACCTCTCTCATCTCTGAAATTAAAGGCAAAACTTCTGCTTTCCTGTGGTTCCATAGATGAGGTTTTCAGCATATCAGTATAAAGGACATCTCTCGGTATATTTTCTTTAATAAGAGTATTTACAAGCTCTTCCGTAGCTTTCCCTACTTCTTTTAATTTTTCCAGATCTATTGCTGTCTGAATACCTCTCGGCACTTCTGTTTCATGGGCTTTTACAATCAATTCTCCCACTTCTTTAGGATTTATGGTCTTTGCTTTTTCCTTCAGTCCTGAAAGGAATGTATCATAGGGATAGTCAATAGCATATATGTCTTCCTGGGAACCGGCCATAACCTTTACATGTTCTTTTATTTCATAACCTACTTCCATCTGTTCCATGGAACAACTGTCAAAAGAAAGGACATCTACAGTTTTTCCTGTTTTTTTCTCTGTTTTCTCAAGGGCTTCATCAAGATCTCTTGCGGAAAGAGGAACCATTTTATCGGTTTTTGCAAATCCGAGACCATGTTTTTTTATCACTACCATATAGTGTTTTGCAGGGAATTTTTCCATACCCCATGAAAGAAAATCTGCCAGAGTATCAGGATTGAGAGGTACCTTTTCTCCAAGATCTCCTGCAACAGGGGAACTTATCTTGTTTTCATCGGAATCCTGTGTTATGTAATAACGTCTTGTATTGGTCTTTTCCATATCAGGAGCAAATCTTTCGTTCCATGCTGGCTCTATGGTAGATTGGACAACTACGTTTACATTCTCATCTGACCCGGCTTTCTCCATTTTATTTATTGCTACATTGGTAGAATATGCAAGATGATTTCTTCCTTCTGCATAAACAAGAACTGTCCATTCTTTTTCATTTTTCCCGGATTTGACAAGGAGATCTTCCGGCTCTACTATCTTTGCATCCGGCCTTTTTAAGAAACTGTTTCTGAAGTTTCCTACAGCTCTTAATTTTCCCTGAATTGACATCCCTATTTGATTCATTGTAATTCTCCTTTTATAGAGAGATTACTCTCTCCCTGAATTGAATAATCAGGGAGAGAGTTAATTTATTTAAAGATCAATTTTACCAAAACTCAGATTTTCACCGGCTTTTTGTGTGTCAGCACCGATACACCCGGCGAGAGGGAAAATGTCATTATTGCTCTGACCTGCTTTTTCTGTTTCTGCTCCCCTGAGACAGGTAAAAGGATCTAAGGGGATATCACCGCTTTTTTCTGTCTCTGCTCCCATTGCGCATGCTACAGGATCTGTGTCTTTAGGAGAAGCTTTTGCCGTATCTCCGCCGAAGAGACAGTCTGGAGGAAAATCGCCGTGAGCTTTTTCCGTATCTCCGCCAAAGAGACAATCAGGAGGGAAGTCTTTTGAAGAAGCTTTTTCCGTATCTCCGCCGAAGAGACAGTCAGGAGGGAAATCTTTTGAAGAAGCTTTTGCAGTATCTCCGCCGAAAAGACAGTCAGGAGGGAAATCGCCGTGGGCTTTTTCTGTTTCACTACCATAAAGACATGCCATTGGATCACCAGTTGTTGAAGGGCTGCTTGCCTTTTCCGTGCCTGCCCCCATACATGGACCTAAATCCATACCGGCTTTTTCTGTTTCTGCTCCTCTGAGACAGGTAAAAGGATCTAAGGGGATATCACCGCTTTTTTCTGTTTCAGCACCCATGGCACATGCTACGGGATCTGTGTCTTTAGGAGAAGCTTTTGCCGTATCTCCGCCGAAAAGACAGTCAGGAGGGAAATCGCCGTGGGCCTTCTGTGTCTCACCACCGATAAAACATGCTCCAGCTTCGCCTCCCCAGGCTTTCTGTGTTTCAGAACCGAAGAGACATTCTATTCCTGTATCGCCGTGGGCTTTCTGTGTTTCAGAACCCATACAGCCGTAACCAAGAACAGGGACATCACCGCATGCGCCGCTTTTGAATGTATCGGAACCGAAAAGACATTCTATGCCTGTGTCACCGTGGGCTTTGGTTTTTGCTGCTCCTGTGTGTTTTACATTGGACTGATTAAACCCGGAATTAATTTTCATAAAATAACCTCCTTAATTTATTTAAAAAATTTCATTTCTTCTCTGAAGAAATATATTCAAGCTTTTCTTTTGTACTCATAGAGTTAAATTGTTCGGCCTCTTTAATAAAGGCATCATGATCTTTTTTATTTACTAAAATTTTAACAAGTTCTTTCCCCAGTCTTATACCTGCCGATGCAATGGCTGCAGGCCATACAACTGCCGAAGATAACATACCCAGTAAATAAAGGCTGTAAACTGTAAAAGCCAGTCCCATTCCTGCTTTCCCTGCCTGGTCAACCATCTCTTCTTTCTCTATTCCAGAAAGTTTTTCTTTCCCTGCCAGTTTTACTGTTTCTTTTATTCCTTTAACTGCATCTGCTGTACCCAGCACACTGAAGTAAGCTCCGAAACCAAGTGGATAAACCGGTATTCCTGCTTTACCCATAAGGTTTACACCCAGTATCATACCGGCAGTTTTACCTATTTTTTCCAGAATATTCAGATAAGAAATTGCTATACCTGTTTTCCCTGCAATCTTCTGCTTGAATTTTATATGATTTTCTTTGATATTATCCAGAGTTTTTCTGAAAAAGGATCTTTCTGCTTTTTCTTTTTCCGTAGCTTTACTCACATACTGCAGGAACTCTTCTGCATTCACTTCTTTACCGTATTTAGTCTTCTGTATCTGATCCAGTCGTGAGTCAGGGTGATTTGCATCATCATCATAATAAACAGTAAGACCTGTCATACCGGATCTGTCCTGTCCTTTTATGAATAGACGAAGGACTCTGCTTGTAATGGATTCCATTGCTTTTTCCGCATGCTGTTCTGCAAAAACACTTTCTTTTATGGCTTCCTTTAATTCTTTTGCTCCTTCCTTTACCTTTTCGGAAGCTACAGATTTAAAGATTTCATCTGCAAAAGAACCTATATCTGTCAGATATATCTGTTTCGGTATACTGGAAAAATCCAGCTTCTGGCTTTTCTGGAAGGCTTTTTTGATATCTTCAGGTCTTACCCCTTCTGACATAAGCAGGCTTTGCAGATTTTTTATTTTATCAACGAGAAGTCCGATTTTTTCCATATCAATGGCAGAAAGGGTTTCCATGTAAAGATTGCCGAGAGGCTGACGCCTTGTATCTTCTACTATCAGTTTTGCCAGATCTTTACCAGATATATCAAGTCCTTCTTTTAAGCCTTTCTGGAGATCGGAAAGTACATCTGCGAAAGGCTGTGTGGCAGAAAATACGACATTTTCCGAAGCCACTACATGTTCCACTCCCTCTTTAAGAGGATAAATAGATTCTATATTTGCAGAAAAGCAGGTATTCATATCCAGAAGATCAATCTTATGGCCTGTTTCCTTCGATACACCCTCTAAGACCTCTCCCAGTTCCTCATTCTTTATGCGAGGTGACGGTTTTTTGACAGCCCCTTTCATAGCTTCTGTAATGATTTTACTTTCATCTTCACTGAAATTTAGTTCTTTCAGAGTTTTCTCAAGTTCTGACTCTGTAAATCTTCTATTCTGAAGAAATCTGACATTATTAAGTTTTTCACTGTTAATTCTGCTCTGTAAATTTTTTATTCCTTCATCGGAAAGTTCAAACCATTTATGGCTTTTTACTTTATCTATTTCTTCATCTGTAAAATTCAGTTTTTTCAGTTCTTCTGCCATTGTATCTCCGGAAAACCTTGTTTCTTTCAGTGATCTCAGAGATGCCAGTCTGTCCGGCGGAAGTATATCTTTTAAAGTTTCTATGGCTTTTTCATTGAATTCATAGAGAGGGATATGAGTGATCATGGAACCTCCGAAGGCGGAGCCATGGCCGCTCAGGAATACTGCATAATGTTTTGCAGGATATTTTGCCATATTTTCCAGAAGAAATTTTCTCAAAGTTTCTCTGTCACCCATGTTTGTATCAGGAGGATGTTCTGCTATGACAGGAGATTTTATATCATGAGGAGATGCCATGATGAAATCTGCCAGATCTTTTGCTTCTTTCGGAAGTATTTTTCCCAGAACAGGCAATTTGTCTTTTCCTTCTTCATGTTTTGTGACATAATAGGTTTTTGTTCCTTTATATTCTCTGTTACGGCCTGTCAGTTTTTCATAGGTACCGTCGGAACGATAATTCATAGCTACCACATTTGTATTTTCATCAGAACCGACTTTTTCCAGTTCTACCAGAGATGAGGTGCACATTTTTCTTTCCCCGCCATCACCGACATTGTAGAAAAGTAAAGTCCATTCTTTTTCTTTACCCGATGAAACTTCAACTTTATCTTCATAGGAGGGAAGAAGCTGTTGCTCTGTATAGGTTTTATGATAAGGGTTTAATTCAACAGGAGAATTTGTTTTATATAAAGAATTTATTTTCATTTTTTGCCCTCTGCTCTTACATTATCCAGATAATATTTATATATTAGATTATAGGTTCATATAGTTCAATAGAATTTTGTTAACATTTTGTTAAAAATATGTCACTATGGGAAAATTAAGGTCAGTGCAGTCATAAAAGGTAATTTATATGGGAAGGGTGAAAAGAGGGCGTTTTATTAAACGCCCTCTCTGTGACCGCCCGGTCATTGAAGTTTACCCGTTAAAATCATCGTGGTTAACTACTACTCACCACTTACTTAACCTTATACCCTATCATTCTGAGGAAATCTTTTCTGTGTTCTATATCTTTTTCTGTTTCTATGCCTTTTGTTTTAAATCCGTCTATAACTCCCATTATTCCCCGTCCCTGTTCTGTTTCCGCAATAATTACCTCTACGGGATTTGCAGTGGCGCAGTAGATTCTGCATACTTCGGGAACTCTTTTTACTGCTTCCATTATATTAATAGGAAAGGCATTTTTCATAAATATAATAAAACTGTGTCCTGCAGAAAGTGACCATGCATTTTTCTTTGCCAGATCCATTAATTCCTCGTCATTACCGCTGAACCTTACGAGACAGTCAGCAGAAGCCTCACAGAAAGCTACTCCGAATTTTATACCGGGTACGGTAGTTATAAGTGCTTCATGAATATCTTCCACTGTTTTAATAAAATGGGACTGACCGAGGATAAAGTTCATATCCTCAGGTTTTTCGATAGTTACTGTTTTGAATTCCATAGTTTTTACTCCTTTCTTTTTCACTGGTCACTGCTCACTGATAACTGATAACTGTATTCACACTCCTTTTGCATCTGCACCCCATATGTATTTATGAAGCTGTAACTGAAATCTAACATTCAAATTATCTTCCATTATCCATTTTACAAGTGTTTTCGGTTCAAGTTTACCGCAGACAGAGGAAAATAATATATGTGATTTTTTATCCAGTTCATATTCCCTTATTTTTTCTATGGCCCACAGATAATCTCTTCTGTCTCCTATGACAAATTTTATTTCATCTTTACGTGAAAGTTTTTCTATATTTTCCCATTTCATTCTGTCACTCATTCCGCTGCCCGGACATTTTAGATCCATTATAATAACTGCTTTCGAGGGAACTATACCTATATCCACTGAACCGTTTGTCTCTACAAGAACAGAAAATTTTTTTTTCAGTAATGTTTCTATTAGCAATGGTGTTTCTTTTTGAAGGAGTGGTTCTCCTCCTGTAATCTCTACGAGTTTTATGCCGGAGTTATCTATATTAGATATGATTGAAGAAATATTCATTTCCTGTCCGTCATGGAATGCATAAGAGGTATCGCAGTAGGAACATTTGAGATTACATCCTGTAAGCCTTATGAAACAGCAGGGAAGACCTGCATAAGAACTTTCACCCTGTATACTTTTGAATATTTCATTTATCACCATATCATGCTTCACCCGTCACGCATCACGCGTTACGCGTCACGCATTACGCATTACGTTTCATTTCATCTTCCCAGGAATAGCTTTTACGAGGAGTTTTCGGTAAAAATATAATCACTTTTGTTCCTTTTTCTTCTTTACTTTCTACTTCTATATTGCCTCCATGCATGTCTATTATTTTTTTACAGAAGGAAAGACCAAGACCTGTCCCTCTTTCACTTCTCAGGCCTTTTCTGGAAACAAGAGGTGTGCCGAGGAATATTTTATCCAGAAGGTTTTCCGGTATACCTATACCTGTGTCTGATACTGTAATAGATATTCCGGTATTATCCACTTCTTTTGCTGTAAGTTTAATCTGACCTCCTCTGGGGGTAAATTTAAAGGCATTATCTATGAGATTTTCTACAACTTCTACAAGCTTTTCACCATCACAGGTTATATTTAAATGTTCATCCAGAGAGGAAAGGAAATTTATCTTTTTTTCTGCCGCTTTTAATTCCGTATTTGATATACTTGGCGTGAGGATATTTTTCAGTTCTAATTCATTATATTGTAGTGGAAGTTTACCTTCCCTGTAAAAACTATCTTTCAGTAGATCGTCAAGCATGATAAGCATACGCTTACCCTGTTCTTCAATTATTTTGTAATATTCCATTTTTTCTTTTGCAGAAAGTTCTCTCGTGGCTAAAATGCTGGCAAAACCGAGTACTGAATTAAGGGGATTTTTAAGATTATGTATGATCATATCCAGGAATTTATTTTTCATTTCCTGAATACTTTTTAATTCTTCCAGCAGGATTTCTTTTTCTTTAATTATTCTTTCTTCTTCTTTTTTAAAATTTATTTCTCTTACTACTCTGTTTACTCTCTCAAGGAAATCGTCATTCTGGAATGGTTTTATAATAAAATCCTTTGCACCCAGCCTCAAAGCCTGAATTATTGTTTCTTCAGAACTGTGGGCAGTCATCACAATAACAGGCGGATGATCCGGTTTCTTCTGTAATTGTTCCATTATTAAAATACCGTTTGTATCAGGTAAAACCATATCAAGTAAGATTAACTCAGGTTTGTCTTTCTTTATTTTTTTTAATGCCTCTTCTCCGAATCTGGCCTGAATCACTTTATAATTACTTCTTTTCAGAGTCAGTTCCATTACCTTCATCAATGTTATGTCATCTTCTACAACCAGTATTTTCATACAAAAAGCTCCATAAATATTTCAAAATCTTCTACCTCTATCCTATTATTCCATATGTTCCGATAAATTCCTTCCCATAACAGGTGAGACGTAAATTCTCACGACTCACGACTCACTATTTCACTGATCAAAAGACTTGCCACTGTAGGTTCAATAGGTGAACCTCCATGATAGGCCTTTCTTATAGATTCCGCTATCTCATCCATATCTGTATTTTTTATTATATAACCTATTGCTCCTGCTTTAAAAGATTGGAGCACTATTTCTCTTGTACTTTCCAGAGCCGTCAACATAATTATTTTTGCTTTCGGAGCAATTTTCAATATTTCTTTTGTTGCCATTATGCCATCAACATCAGGCATACTTATATCCATTAATGTTATATCAGGCAGAGTTATCATGTGTCTGAATTGTTCTATTGCATCTGCTCCGTTTACTGCTTCTCCTGCCAGTTCCATATCATCACTGAGTTCCATGTATATTTTTAACATTTTTCTTATGATTTTATCATCTTCTACAAGAAATATTTTAATTCTTTTCTTTTTTACTTTTTTTTCTTCTATAACAGGAGTTATAAACCTTTCTGATGTAATCGGTATTTTTTCAGCGGGATAATAATCAAGTCTTTTAGTTTCTCTTGGTATTCCGAGTGTATCTGCAAGGCGTATCAGTTCTTTTTTCATCTCAGCAACAGTATTATATCTCATATCTATATCTCTTTGCAGTGATTTTATTACAATTCTTTCCATATCTGGAGATATTTCTCTGTTAAGTTCTCTTATGGGAGCGAATTTAAAGGGTGTTCCCGGAGGTGCGCCTGTGAGTAAATGATGTAATGTTGCTCCCAGTGCATATATATCACTTCTTGGTTCTTCCCGTCCCGAATATTGTTCCGGTGGAGCATAACCCGGCGTTCCAAGAGCTTTTTCTCCGCCAAGAGGCCTTAAGTGTACCATCTGAGCAAGTCCGAAATCTATAAGCATCAGTTTCTGGTCACTTTTTCTGAGCATAATATTTGAAGGTTTTAAATCTCTGTATATAATAGGAGGTGATTGATTGTGGAGATAACTGAGCACATCACATATTTCCAGTGCCCATGACATAACATCTTTTTCGGGAAGCCATGGGATTCCTTCCAGTTCCAGCACACTTTCCAGATCGTCTCCTTCTATATAATCCATGACCAGATAGTATTTACCGTCTTCATAGAAATAATCTATAACACGGGGAAGGCTCGGATGTCTGAGATTTGCCAGTAATTCCGCTTCTGCCTTGAAATTCTGGATTGTTGTGTCTCTGTCACCATCTGAATACATTTTTATAAGCAGTTCTTTTACGGCACACGTACTGTTAAGCCTCGTATCTTTTGCCATATATACACCTGACATACCGCCAACCTTGAGAGGAGAAACAACTTTATACCTCTGCCCTACAAGCCTTTCTCTGGCCAGTCTTTTTTTTAATAGTTCTCCGCAATTTCTACAGTATATGTCCGTTTCGTAATTTGGACTGTTACATCCGGCACAGTTAACCACAGAGAGACTCTCCTTTTTATAAGATTTTATTATTTTCTTCCGGTAATATATTGATCAGGGCATTAATACATTTATCCAGAGATATCTTGAAATTTTTTATTGCTTCTTCTTCAGTATTACCTGTCCCTTTACAACCGGGAAAGGCTATTGAAAAAGCTTTCCATTTTTCTCCGGGATTTTCCGGAGGGCTAACAAATATATCAAATTGCATAGATTCGTGACGCGTGACGCGGTGACGCGTGACGCGTGAATTTATCAACCTTTCTGTGCGTGATGCGTGAGTCGTGATACGTGATGCGTAGAGTACATCCTTTTCACGACTCACGACTCACTATTCATTACTTTTCCCTACTTTATCGTAAGAGTTTTATTATTATAATTCCATTTTATTTCTTTACCGAGAGCTTCTCCTATAAATGTTGCAGGCACAAAGGTGCGCCCTCCGTAAGTGAATGGAGGTGTTTGAAGGTAAACTGATTCTCCGTCAACAGTGGCTTTGTTTTTACCTATCCATAACTGGCACCAGTGATCGTCTGTTTCTGCAGTTATTGCACCTTCATCAGGTTCCCACTGTATGGTTACATCTCCCATAGCACTTATCATGTCTCTCAGCGGTACACATACATTCCATTTTTCATCTGTTATACCTGTACTATAAAAGGTTTTTCCTGTTTTTGCCACTACTATTTTTATTTTTTCTTCCGCTCCGTAAATACAGGTACCTGTCAGAAGATATAACGAAAAAACACATAAGAAAATTTTATATTTAGCCATACCGGATACCCTCCGTTATTTCTGTCGTCACAATTTATAATAAAATTATACCACAGTAAACGGAATTTTTCACTATTCCCGACGAAAAAGCCTTAGTGCCGCACCAGGTAAATTAGTAACCATTTTATCAGCTTCTGCCAGACAGGCTCTTACGAAGAAAAATAATTTGCCTTATATAATTTGTTTTACAGACAATAAATTAACCCTTATTTAATTTTTAATACTATATAAAAAACTAATTTTTCTTCTCCAGAGCCTGCCAGGCAGAAGCTTTTTACAGGTGCCCTTTTACCTGTTACGGTACTTAGTACCGCACCAGGTAAATTAGTAACCATTTTATCAGCTTCTGCCAGACAGGCTCTTACGAAGAAAAATAATTTGCCTTATATAATTTGTTTTACAGACAA
>DAIOEN010000098.1:0-25937 GCA_036746235.1 Vulcanimicrobiota bacterium
GTTTGGCAGAAAGATTTATCTGAAAGAATTCTTTTATCAATCTGATTGCTCTTTCCGTTTCTTTTAAATTCAGTAAAGATCTGTAATTTTCCGGAATTATTAAACCGTTTTTCATTTTTTTCTCTCCAATCTATTTAGTGAGCAGTGAGTAGTGAGTCGATAGTATTATTCCCACTCACTATTCACCATTCACTATTATAATCGTCATATTTTATCATAAGAGGGATAAATAATAAAGTGATTTATATTTTTCAGGAGCTTTTAAAGCATCTTTCTTACAGGAGATTTTGCTATATTATAATTTGTTTTTACCATTGTCTTATGGTAAAATTATTATTAAGTTTTTAATAAAAAAATCAAAATAACAGATTTATACCCGGTATAAAGGAGTATTAAAATGGATAACTATGAAGAAACCATTTCTAAACTTCGTAAACTTCCAGAACCTCTTTTACAGGAAGTAAGTGATTATATAGACTTTTTAATGGTAAAACGCAACTTCAACTACTGGCAGATATGGAAACAGTTCTCCGATTCATTACAGATGGCTGAAACAGATTTTTCAGATTATCTCAGTAATCTTGAGGATTATGAAGAAAAACTTGCCAGAGGAGAAGTTAAATGGTAACAGTAAAAAGAGGTGATGTTATTTTATGTGATCTTAATCCTGTAATAGGTACAGAACAGGCAGGTATAAGACCTGCCGTTATTCTCCAGATTGACAGGGCAAACGCTGTAAGTCCTCATACTATTATAGCCCCCTTTACTACTAAAATAAGAAATATGATTTTGCCATGTCATGTGCTTATATCGGCAGGAAATGGAGGCTTAAGTTTAGATTCAGTTATCCTCTGTGAACAGGTAAGAGTAATAGATAAAAAAAGAATGATAAAAGTAATAGGTCATCTTGACTGTTCACTTATGGAAAAGATAGATAAAGCTCTGAGTTTAATTCTTGGCCTTGGAAATGAGATTATATAGTTAGATTTTTCTGCAATTCTAAAATTTTAAAGTGTTGGGATAATAGAAAACCAGATAAAAAAAGAGAAATGAACGGAGGTATTAAATTATGCTTACAGACGACATATTCTTCATGGGAAGAAAAATTACGGAAGGCACAGTTATACCGGCAGGCATAGCAAACATCACTCTCCCCCTTAAATATACGGAAGTAAGAGCAAACATCATAGGACTTTTAGCAGATGTAAAGGTCATACAGAAATTCCAGAATACAATGGATAAAAATATAGAAGCAATCTATGTTTTCCCTTTACCACATGAAAGTGCTGTAAATGATCTTGAAATAAAAATAGATAAAAGAATAATAAAAGCAGAGGTAAAAGAGAGGGAAGAAGCAAGAAAAACCTATGAAGAAGCAAGGGATGAAGGAAAAAAAGCAGGACTTCTGGAACAGGAAAGACCTAATATCTTCACCATGAGTGTGGCAAATATTGAGGCGGGACAGGAAATATATGTAACACTCACCTATCATGAAACACTTAAATATGAAGACGGAGAATATGAGTTTGTATTTCCTATGACAATAACACCACGATACACAGGAGACGGTGAAAAAGTTTCTGATGCAGACAAAATCTCTCCTCCCGTAGCCGAAACATCTCAGAGAGAAGTGAATATATTCGTAAATCTGGATACAGGATTTCCCGCAGGAGAGGTAAAATCTCCGAGTCATTTACTTTATATCGAAGAAAAAGGCGAAAATATCCGAAATATTCAACTGGCAAAAGAAGGAGAATTACCCAATAAAGATTTCATATTAACTTACAGTTCAAAAGGAGAAAATCTAGAAAATTCACTCTCTTTTTACAGAAAAGAAGGAAAACCCGGCACCTTTATGCTCCATATGACTCCGAAAATCGATTACGGCCCCGAGGAAATGTTAAAAAGAGAAATGATCTTCGTCCTTGACAGATCGGGGTCTATGAGTTACGGTTCCGGTTTTATCGGACCTATGGAGCAGGCAAAGGCGGCTCTGAAATCATGCCTTCGCACCCTCCGTACAGGTGATGCTTTTAATATTGTTACCTTTGATACATTTATAGAAAACCTGTCTGCTGCTTCCATGGAATTTAACGATGAAAATCTCAAAAAAGCCGAATCCTTTATTGATGCTACCTATGCAAGAGGAGGCACTGATATATATAAAGCGATGGAATGTGCATTGAAAATGCCTGTAAATAAAATTTATCTCAGACAGATAGTATTCCTTACAGACGGAGCGGTAGGAAATGAAGAAGAAATTTTAAAGGAACTGCAGAAAATACTCGGTAAATCAAGGGTTTTTACCTTCGGTATAGGCCCTTCGGTAAACAGGTATTTACTGGATAAAATGGCTCAGATGGGAAAAGGGACAGCCCATTATCTTATGCTTGATGAAGATATAGAAGAAGCCATTCAAAAATTTTCAAATCAGGCAGCTTTCCCCATACTCTGCGATATAAATCTGGAGTGGAAAGGCGGAAAAGTGGCAGATGTCTATCCTTCCATTATACCTGATTTATATTTCGGACAGGTTCTTTATATAGCGGGCCGTTTCTATTCGGAAGGAAATGTTACGGCAATATTAAAAAGCAGAACTGGAGAAGGAGATTTTATTCAGGAGTTTCCTGTGGAACTGCCGGAAAAAGACGAAGAATATCCTGTAATAGAAACAATATGGGCAAGAAAAAGAATAGATTCTTTACTGGACAGGCAGAGAGAATATCCTCAGGAGAAAGCTTCTATAAGGGATGAAATCATAGGAATTGCAATGAAATACAATCTTATGAGCCCCTTTACATCACTTGTGGCAGTTGAGAAGATTGAAGGAGAAGAGGGCGAGAAAGAAAAGAAAGAACTGATTACCATTAACGTGCCTTCCATATTGCCGGAAGGGCTTAATCATGATGTGTTTTCTTCCCCTCCCGTAGGAAGCGGTTTCTCCGGAGGAGTCATGTTCAGTTCTATGGCATGTATGCCACCTTTACCGGCTCCTCAGAATGCAGATGATGATACATGTTCTATGGCACCTGTTGCCCCTGCAATTTCTATGAGGACACGATCTGCTCCCGGTATGGGAGGAGGTCTTATAAAGGTGGATTTACTGCCGACTGAAAGAAAAAGTTTCTCTCTCTTAAGTGGAGTCAGTAATCTTGTAGGAGATGTTATAGACGGTGTAAAAGCAATGGTGTCACCTAAAAAACAGGAACTTTCAGAACAGTTAAAAATGGATTCAACACTTGAAGTTTTAAGAGAAGAAGCTGTAGAAAGAATACCCCGTCCTTTATCAAAGTCCGGCGATGATGTCAATGGAATAGAAAAGCCAGAGGATAAAAAGGGTAAAGTCAGTCCACAGTTACTATCTACACCTCAGTTATTGAAAGAGCGTGACTCTGGATTTAAGGGTAAAGTCAGTCCACAGTTATTATGTACACCTGAAGAGACTGAAGCCATTTTTAAATGGCTCATAAGAAATCAGACTGCCGACGGTTATTTCAGCAACCACGATGAAGCAGAGAAGAAAATTATAGCTACATCGCTTGCAGTTCTTGCTTTTATCGGACAGGGGCATACTGACAGGACAGGAAAATATAAGCCGCAACTGGGAAAAGCTATCACAAATATAGTCAATAACCTGGATAAATTTTCATCTGTTCCGTTTTCTCTGTCTGCATGGGTTATATTTGAATTATATAATCTCTCACAGAAAAAGAAAGAAAAAGATTATGCAGACAGGGCGATTCAAAAGATTAAAGACTCATGGGACAATTTTACAGGCACGTCCGAGAAATTCTTTACTGCCACAGGGGCAAGAACTGCTATGAGAGCAGGACTGATTAAAGAAGGAGAACTTCCTGAAATCAACGAAAGAATCTCTTCCACATTCTCAGGAGCAAAAGAAATTTCCTCTATAATGACACTGGATGATTTTTTAACATCTGTTATAAGTTTAATGTCGGGAAAAGAAGAAATTTATAAATCATTCCTGAATTTTTTGGGACGATGTTATACAGGTACAGGGCCGGAGAAAGGCAGCTTTCATACTTCCTGGGAACGCCTTCTCGGAAGTACGGGAACTGCGATTTTTGTAATATCCTGGAAGGACAGTAAATTGCTCGGTAAGTGAGATTCGTGAGTTGTAGGGGCGACCCCCCTGTGGTCGCCCTGTTTCGGTGAAAACATGGGGCATGCATCACGCATTACGCGTCACGCATCACGCATTACGCGTCACGCATTACGCATTTATACAGAAAGGCAGGCAAACATATGAGAATGATATATACAGGTCAGGATGTCGATATGAGTTTTTATAAAAGAAAATATACTGAAGGTACAATGATAACCCCGGAAGGAACTGTATTACCTCTGAAATATACAGAAGTAAGGGCAGATATTACGGGACTCCTTGCCGATGTAAAAGTAATACAGAAATTTGAAAATAATCTGAATAAAAATATTGAAGCAGTCTATGTGTTTCCTCTCCCTCATGACAGTGCTGTAAATGCACTGGAAATAAAAATCGGAGAAAGAATAATAAAAGGCGTCATAAAAGAAAGGGAAGAAGCAAGAAGAACCTATGAAGAGGCAAGGGATGAAGGAAAGAAGGCAGGTCTTCTGGAACAGGAAAGAGCCAATATTTTTACCATGAGTGTCGCCAATATAGAACCGGGACAGGAAATACTGGTTACCATAACCTATTATGAAACGGTAAAATATGAAGACGGAGAATATGAATTTGTTTTTCCAATGACAATTACTCCGAGATATATTGATAAAGATCAGGTAAAGGATTCAGAGAGAATTTCTCCGCCTGTGGAAATAAGAAAAGCAGGAAGAGAAATAAATCTCTTTATAAACCTGGATACAGGTTTTACGCCGGGAGAAATTAAATCGCCGTCTCATTTACTGTTTATTCAGGAAAAAGGAGAGACAAAAAGAGAAATTCAACTGGCAAAAGAAGGAGAACTCCCCAATAAGGATTTCATATTGAAATATTCTTCATCAGGTGAGCAATTAGAAACTGCTATTTCCTTTTACAGAAAGGAATTCAAACCGGGCACATTTATGCTCCATATAACTCCAAAGATGGACTATGGCCCTGATGAAATGGTAAAAAGAGACGTTGTTTTTGTTCTTGACCGTTCCGGTTCCATGAGCGGCCATCCCATAGAACAGGCAAGAAAAGCCCTGAAGGCATGTCTCCGCACTCTCAGGTCAGGAGATACCTTCTCTGTTATAGTTTTTGACGACAGAATAGAATATCTGGACAGCCGTTCTATTGAATTCAATGACGCAAATCTCCTTAAGGCCGATTCCTATATTGACAGTATCGGGCCAAGAGGCGGAACGGATATACTTGCTGCTATGGATGCAGCACTTAAACTTCCTGCAAATAAACTTTATGTAAGACAGATTGTATTTCTTACAGACGGAGCAGTGGGAAATGAAGAGTTTGTTCTTCAGGAGATAAAAAAATCCCTGGGTAAATCAAGGGTTTTTACTTTCGGAATAGGCCCTGCCGTAAACAGACTGCTTCTGGACGGCATGGCGGAAATGGGGCGAGGAACATCCCGGTATATTACCTTTGAAGAGAATATTGAAGATGCAATACAGAAATTTTCCAATCAGACATCTTTTCCGGTGCTTACAGATATATCGCTTGAATGGAAAGATGCATCTGTGGCAGATATGTATCCCGTAAAAATCCCTGATCTTTATGCCGGTCAGGTTCTTTATACAGTTGGCCGTTTCCACTCGTCAGGGAAAGCTACTGCCATATTAAAAGCAATGACGGGAGGAGGAGAATTCCGGCAGGAAACAGAGATAGACCTTCCCGATGAATCTACGGAACATCCTGTTGTCGAAACAATATGGGCAGGAAAGAGAATTGATGCTCTCTTGAAGAAAATGGCTGAAAAACCGAAAGAAAAACATGAAATAAGGGATGAAATTATTGGAATAGCCCTGAGATACAGTCTTATGAGTCCCTTTACGTCCCTTGTGGCGGTGGAACAGGGAGAAGATGATGAAGAACCGAAAGAGAAAAAAGAAATAATGAGAGTAGATGTGCCCTCTATGGTGCCTGAAGGGCTGGATAGAGATGCCTTTGCAGGAACTGTCAGACAGAGAATGACCGGTTCTGCAATGAGACTGTCACACGGCCCTGTCAGACCTGCACCAAGGCCTATGTCAGGTATTATGATGAATATGAAAAGAGATGCTTCGTCTACCCCTGTTTTAATGAGAAGAGTATCCCTGCCAGATAGAAGTGCTTCTCCCGGCCCTCCAGCTTTTCAGAAACCTGCATCACCGGCAGGCCATACACCTTTAACATGTAAAGAGGTTTTATCTGAAGGGACCGTTTACTCCAGAGAACCTGCGCCTTTCAGGGAACCGGCTTTTTCCGCTTTACCTCCTGCGGATAAAATGGATGAAACTGAAAATGAAAAAGGAATTGTATGGGAAGAGAGTGCTCTCCTGTCTTTTGAATGTGAAGAAGATTTTGATGATAGTCCGGTGAGTCCTGAGCCACAGGCCTGTGAAATGAAGAGTGATGAAAAAATAACACCTGAAATGATTGATTTAACTTTTAAATATCTTGCAAGAAAGCAGAATGCAGACGGATCATGGAGTAAAGAAATTCTTGAAGAGAAAAAAGTAATATCTACATCTATGGCTGTTCTTGCATTTATAAAAAAGGGACATACGAATAAGACTGGAAACTACGTTCCTCAGGTAAGCAGGGCTGTTTATTTTATCCAGAGCAATATGGATAATCTTTCAGGTTTTTCACTGGCACTTTCCGCAATGGTCTTTATAGAACTCTTCAAACTTTCTGATAAAAAGAAAGAAAGAAAGGATGCAGAAAAAGCCATTGCCATACTGAAAGATAAGTGGTATAAATTTAAAAATCTCCATGAAAAAACCTTTGCATCTCTATCGGTAAAATCTGCTGTGGAAGCAGGACTTATGTCAGAAGGAGAATTGGCTGATACAGATAAATGGCTATCAGATGGGAAAGACAGTGCAAAAATAATTTCCGCTATGGCAAAAATGGATGATATAATTTCTCTATTCCTCTGTTTAATATCAGGAGATGAAGGATTAATAAATTCTTCTGTTAATCTTTTAATGAACCATTATGTAAGAGGCGGGCCGGAAGAGGGGAGTATAAATATTTTTGAGTTAGATCCCCTTGACACTACTGCACGGGGGATTTTTGTGCTCTGTCAGACCGGGAATTAAGAGATATAATATACAGGGAGGTGCCTTATGTCAGATAAAAATATGGATGATAAAATAAGAGAATATGAAAGTTTGCTTAAATCCCGGCCGGGAAATATTGATGTCTACTATGAACTGCTTGATCTCTATTTAAAAAGAGGACTTCTGGCGAACTTTACAGAAAAAAGTCTGAACCTGGCAGATATATATATAAGTAATAATTCTTTAGAACAGGCGGAAATAGTCTGTAACAGAATTATAAAACTTGAACCTGAAAATATAAAGGCAAGAGAAAAACTTATTGAAATTTATCTCTCTATGGGAAATATTGATAAAGCAATAGACACATGTTTTTTTCTCTCCAGAATATGCTCGATGTTAAATCAGCCTGAAAAATCTTTTGAATTCATAAAGAAGGGTATAGAGTTAGACCCTGATAATCTGGATGCAAGGCTTGAAATGGCCATTATGAACGTGAAACAGGGACGTATAAAAGAGGGTATAGACCAGTATAAAGAACTGGGAAAGGCATACTGGGAAAAAGGGGAACTTATAAAAGCGTCAGACACTTATAAAAGGGCGACAGTACTTCTGCCTGATGATACGGAAAGCCACTTTGCTCTGGGACATATTTACCGTGAACTCGGACAGCTTGAAGATTCAAAAAATGCCTTCCGGTTTATACTCAAATATGATCTTACCAATATAAAAGTCCTTACGGAACTGGGACTTGTATGTCAGGAAAAAGGTGAGATAGACAGCGCAATTCTGGCTTTCAGAAAAGTACTGGATATAAATCCTGTAAATGCAGAAGCTGCCGGGAAACTCGGAGAACTTTATCTTATCAGAGGCCAGCCTGAAGAAGCAGTAAAAGCATATTATAATGGTGCAGAACTTTATCTGAAACAGGATCTTAAAGATAATGCCATACATATGTGTGAGCTTATTTTAGATATTGACTGTAAATTCTCTAAAGCACTCAGAATGATAAAAGACCTTGGTTACAAACTTGGTTACAGTTCCCCTCCTCCGCCGCCGGAACCTGTTTATAACTATAATGACTGTATTGAATGTCCATCGTGTGGAGAGAAAAATCGTTCCAGCGCTCTTATGTGCTTTTTCTGTGGCTTACAATTTGAAAATGCTGAACAGGCTTCAATATACTGCCTTCACTGTGGAGCAAAGAGTAATTTCCCTTCTTTTAACTGTCAGATCTGCGGTAAAGAACTGGAACACAGTCATATCGGCACTCACGATGTAGATATGAGCTTCTACAAAATCACCTCCGGTACAATGTTTGCGACAGGTATAAAAGATCCTCTTATTCTGAAATATACAGAAATAAGATCACATATTAAAGGTATGGTTGCAGATATAAAAGTCATACAGAAATTTCAGAATAATCTGGATAAAAATATTGAAGCTTTCTATTTATTTCCCCTTCCTGGAGACGGAGCCGTTTATGACCTGGAAATAAAAGCAGGGGAAAGAACGATTAAAGGTAAGATAAAAGAAAAAGAAGAAGCAAAAAGAACATATGAGGATGCGATGAATGATGGAAGAAAAGCATCACTCCTTGAAGAGCAGAAAGAGAATATCTTTAATATTTCTGTGGCAAACATAAAACCGGGGGAAGAAATACTTGTTACACTGAAATACTATCAGACAGTAAAATATGATGATGGTGAATATGAGTTCGTAATTCCTCTGGTTATATCACATAAAAGGGGAGAAATGCCGGGAGAGGCCACTTCCGGTAAAAGAGGGGAAATAAATATCTTTATAAATCTGGATGCAGGTTTCCCTGTAGGAGAAGTAAAATCACCGACTCATCTCCTTTATATAGAAGAAAAAAGCGAACATATAAGAAATATTCAACTGGCAAAAGAGGGAGAAATTCCGAATAAAGATTTTATATTAAAATATTCCTCTACAGGAGAAAGACTGGAAACTTCTCTTTCTTTTTATAAAAAAGAAGGAAAACCGGGAGCATTTATGCTCCATGTAACGCCGAAAATAGACTATGGCCCTGAAGAAATGGTAAAAAGGGAGATGATCTTTATCCTTGACAGGTCAGGTTCTATGAGTTGGGGAAAAAGAAATTTCACTCCCATAGATCAGGCAAGAAAAGCTCTTAAAGCATGTTTGAGGACCCTGAGAAGTGGGGATATGTTTAATATAATAACCTTCAGCACCTATACAAACAATATTCATTACAAATCTCTGGAATTCAATGATGTAAATCTTAAAAATGCAGATGACTTTATAGATTCCATTCATGCCACAGGAGGCACAAATATACTTATGGCAATTAAGCAGGCACTCAGGCATCCTGTAGAAGCAAACTACTTAAGACAGATAATCTTCCTTACAGACGGAGAGGTGAAAAATGTAGATGAAATTTTAAGTGCAATTCACTGTACTCTCGGTAAATCAAGAATATTTACTTTCGGTATAGGAACTACTGTAAACAGGAATCTCCTGGACGGAATGGCAGAAATGGGAAAAGGTACAGTTCAATATCTCACTCTCGAACAGGATATAGAAGAGGCAATACAGAAATTTTCCAATCAGACAGCTTTCCCCATACTTACAGATATATCTCTTGAATGGGAAAATGCCTCTGTCTCGGATATATATCCCATGTCCATACCTGATCTCTACTTCGGAGAGGTTCTTTATCTTCTGGGAAGGTTTCATTCTGCAGGAAAAAGTAAGGCCATTCTGCAGGGTATGACAGTATCAGGAAATTTTACACAGGAAATAGATGTAGAACTCCCTGCAGCAGCAGAAGAATATCCTGTTGTAGAAATTATGTGGGCAAAAAAGAGGATCGACTATTTGCTGAAAAAAGAGAAAGAAAATCCGCAAGAGAAACATTCCATAAGGGAAGAAATAATAGGTCTTTCTATGAGATATAAGATTATGACTCCCTGCACATCTTTTGTGGCAATAGATGAGGGAGAAGGTAATGAAAGGCAGGAAATAATAAGGGTTACTGTGCCACAATTATTGCCAGAAGGTATGAAAAAGACTTTACCGGCGGGGAGTCATGCGCCACAGAAAACTTCTCCTTCTCCAGGAAGGCCTTTGAACTTAGTCTCACCTCCGGGAATGATGAGAAGGTCTGTGTCACATGTTATATCTTCCCCTTCTCCAGCCCTGTCTCCTCCGAGAAGTGCAGGAAGGCCCATGTCTGGTATTATGAGTATTCCGAGAGGAGAAGTATCACGGGCGCCACATTCTCCCATCGCTGTGAGAAATACTCCAATTACACAGCAGGGAAGTGTAATGAGATTATGTTTGTCTACAAATATACCTGTCGATTCTTCAGAAGAAATGTTTAAACCAGAACCGATATCCAGAAGTGAGGAAAGAACGGAAGATTTAAGATCAGTAAGGGTAGAAGAATACAGAGATAATATGCCTGATATTGCTGTAGTTGACTTTTCTCCGGGAGGTGACTTATCTATTGAAGATGAGAAAGGTTTATTATCAGAAATTAAAGATTCTGTCGGAGAATCCATAGCTTATAAAGGATCTGCTCCTGCAGAGGCAAAAATAGTTTCTGTACCATACAGGTCACCTGTAAGTCCTGAAATGATTGATTTATCGTTCAGATACCTTGCCAGAAATCAGAGTGCAGAAGGTTTCTGGAGTAATGAGCCTGACATAAATAAAAGGGTAATCTCAACAGCTCTTGCAGTTCTTGCTTTTATAAAACATGGTCATACGAATAAAACAGGAAACTACAGAGGACAGTTGAGTAAAGCCATTTATTATATTCAGAACAATTTCCGCAATCTTTCAGGAGTAGCTCTTTCTCTGGCAGTAATGGTATCTCTGGAACTCTATAAAATCTCAGGGAAGAAGAAAGAAAGAGAAGATGCAGAAAAAGCTTCAGAGAAACTGAAAGAAGAATGGTCTGCTTTTAATACTTTTCTGGAACAGGGTTTTGCGTTCTATGGAGGAAAAAGTGCAGTAAAAGAAGGTTTTATAAAAGAAGGAGAACTGCCTCATCTTAACACAGGTGAGGGAGAGATAAAAAGTATTAAAATTACTGATATAAATACTCTGGAAAATATTCTTTTATCTGCTCTGTCTGTAATTGCCGGGGAAAAAGAAGTTTTAAATATCTGGCTCACACACGTCAGAAAGGAGGAACCAGATAGAGGCAGTATAAATATTCCCGGATTAAATCCTGTTGATACTACTGCCGCCGGTATTTTTGTAATAGCCTGAGAACTTTTTTGTCCCGGTATAATTACTGAACTGACTACAAGCATGTAATAAACGCTTCCCTCCCGTCATGCGTCACGAGAGCATATATGTATTATTTATGCTTAAGTCAGTAAAAAATTAATAGTCTCATGTCTCTCGCTACCCGTTACGCGTAATGCGTCACAATTACAAAATGAAAGGAAGGTTAATTTATGAAAAAATATTCAATATTAATCCTGTGTCTCTTATTTGTATCTATTTTCTCTATATCCTGTATTACCTGTTTAAAGATAGAAAGAGGTTCTGAACCTTCTCCTGTATCACAGACTACTCCGGCAGAAAGTCCTTCGCCGGCTGAGACAAAACCCTCGCCGGCAGAAACAGCAAAATCCTCTCCCGGAGAAGAAAAACCATTATCTGAAATAGAAAATCTCCCTGTTACAGATGGACTCATAGGTTACTGGAAGTTTGACGAAGGAGAAGGCACTGTAGCAAAAGATTCTTCAAAGAACGGTAAAGATGGTACTGTTACGGGAGCTACATGGACTGAAGGGAAATACGGGAAAGCCCTTGACTTTCAGGGGGAAGAACATATAGTAAAAATGGATCTGAAGATTGACCAGTCTGAAACATCTAAAGGGGCAACGTTCTGTGCCTGGGTTTATCCGTCGAGTATTTCAGAAGGAAAACATCAGGTAATAAGTTTTGACAACGGTGATTTCGACTGGTCAATCCTGAGAGATTTAGACAAATGGTTTGTATTTACAGGTCATGATCATTACTGTACAGAAATGTCTGTAGATGTGAATGCATGGCAATTTTTATGTGCCGTATATAAACCTGGCAGCGGAATTACCTTTTATAAAAACGCGGAATCTGTTAAGATTGACGATATAGGTTATGAAGAAGAGACTAATACCCTTGCCATAGGGGAAAATCCTGAAGAAGGCTTCCTCGAACCTTTTGACGGGAAAATAGATGAAATTCTTATTTATGACAGGCCCCTCGGTGAAGAAGAAATCAAAAAAATAAGAGAAAGATAGTAGATTTAACCAAAAAAATGGAGGACTGTATATGAAAAAAATCATTTTTCTTATGTTTCTTATGTTTATATCACAGTTTACACTGTCAGCCCTTGCAGGTAATGGAGATCTTTTATATGAAAAAGCTGTGGAAGCTGAAAAAAACGGTAATTATACAGAAGCCTGCAGATTATATGATGAAGCAAGAAACGAATTTACAAAATCCGGTGAAACAATAAAAGTAGATGAATGCCGTGCCTCTGTATATCGTATAAACAAAATCTGCCTGGATTATTTATACACAGAAGATAAGGTAAAAGAGATGCTTGCTGAAAAATTCAAAAATACCACTGAAGAGGTGAGAAATTCCTGGATAAAAGAAAGAATAGATAATATAATGATGGAAGGAACAAAATATTATTCCACAAATTTTCTTGAAAATATTGTTTCCAGATACAGTGATATTAAAAGCAATGAGCCTGAAGATTATGAGAAAAATAAAAAAAATTTTGCTAAATTAAAAAATATTATCTATCCTCCTTCTGAGAGTAATTATTCCAGAGCTTTATGGCAGTCATATAGAAATCCGATAACATTCATGGGGACTCATACATTTGATATACCGAAAGATACACTGCCGAAAACAGGTTTACTAAAACTCTGGTTTCCCATTCCTGTCCTTACAGGATCTCAGAGAGATATAAAGATAATTTCTATTACTCCCGAAGAATATGTTAAAATACCTCCGCAGATAGATGCCGATCTGGGTCTTATCTATATGGAAATACCTCTTGAGAATATCACAGGAGATGTCAAATGCAAAATACAATTCCTTTTCACCCGTTACGAACAGAATTTTACAGTTGATCCGAACAATACAGGTGAATATGACAGGGAAAGTTCTCTTTACAAACAGTATACTTCTTCATCAGGAAATACCATCATAACACCTGAAATAAAAGAAAAAGCAATGGAAATAACAGGAGACGAAAAAAATCCCTATAAAGCTGCGAAAAAAATATATTATTATATTGTTGATAATATAAAATACAGTCTTATGCCCCATTTGAGTTTAAATGTAGCAGGAATACCGGAATCTATCTATGTATATAATAATGGTTACGGAGACTGCAGTACTCAGTGCCTCTATTTTACTGCCCTCTGCCGTTCTATCGGTATACCTGCCAGGACTACAGGGGGATATCATATGATTCTCGGGAAAGAATCAACTCATTTCTGGGCAGAATTCTACCTTCCCAATTATGGATGGATTCCTGTTGATACCTCAATAGCACAGATTGCAGAAGAGACAAAAAAAATTGTGCCTGAGATTACAGATAATGATATCAAGGCATGTAAAGATTATTTCTTTGCATCTCAGGATCCCTATAGATTTGTAATACAGAAAGATATAGATTTAGCTCTTACGCCGCCGGCATCAGATCCCTTGTTTTTTCCAATGGCAATACAATTTCCGGCTATAGAATGTAAAAGTGCTGAAAATATACTGGCACTGGATTTTATAAGGATAAATCATTACAAACTGGAAATTAAACCTCTTGATTTGTGAATAGTGAATAGTAAGCAAAATCCTGTTTTTTCACTTTTCACTTTGAACAGGAGTTACGCATTTTGTCATTGCAAGGAGCATAGCGACGAAGCAATCCCAGCAGTTTTCAATATACCAGTGGGATTGCTTCGCTTCACTTGCAATGACTGGTTTTCCCATGTTTTTTGCGTAAGTCCTGTTTGAATATTCTGTGACAAATTTCTTTTTCCATTGTATATAAAATCACCTGTCATAAAAAACACAATCCAAGAAAGAGGAAGCATATAACCGGGATTTGCGAAAAGGTACAGGATAGATTATAATGAATATAATGGTTTATCTTCCCGGAAAGGATGATGAAATATGGTTATAACAATTGATAAATTCCAGACAACGGAAGACCTGCTAAAACTATCCGGTAAAGGAAGATACGAATTATTGAAAGGGGTGATATATAAATTGTCACCGGCAGGAGAAAAACATGGAATTATAGCTATGAATACAGGTTATATTATAGGGAAATACGTAAGAGAACATAGACTTGGTATAGTTACTGCAGCAGAAACAGGTTATAAACTATCATCAAATCCTGACACAGTAAGAGCTCCTGATGTGGCTTTTAAAAGTAATAATACTCTTTCCAGAGGAGGTATATCAGAGGGATATTCTTCTGTAATGCCTGATTTAGCAATTGAAGTCAACTCTCCTGCTGACAGACCGGGACAGATAATAAAAAAAGTCAAAGACTGGCTGGAAGCCGGTGTGAAACATGTATGGATAATAGATCCTGAAGATAATACTGTAACAATATATTATGATAGTTTATGTTTTAAAATACTGGATATAGATGATGAGATAAAAGAGGAAAACCTGTTGCCGGGATTTAAATGTAAGGTCAGAGAGATTTTTGATATTCCGGAAATCTGAGCGGGATTAAGAAGATTAAAAGGATTACCGGAATTACTTTCAATATAGCAATCCCGGCAATCCCTTAATCCTGTTAATCCAGGTTCTCCTTTGCCCCGCATTTCGTACAGTAAATGACGCCTTTAAGTAATTCACTGTTAACAATATGTAACGGTATATTTACAGTGCTTTTACAATTCTCACAGACAATTACCATGGGCCTTATTATTCCGCAGAAAGGACAGTAAGGGCTGCTGTCAGAACAGGCTCCGCAGTGAGTGCAGTATACCTTTCCTTCAGTAACAATCTTTTCTTTAATTGAACCAGTCTCTTCTTTGGCGGGAACAGTTTCTTCTTTAATTTTTATTTCCCCTTCTAAATATTCAATGAGTGATGCCAGGTAAGCCATGTCATGGCTCAATCTCTGTTTGTGAAATGGTATTTTCTCGTTCAATATATTGCGCCAGAATTGATTTTCATTTTTACTTCCTGAGTGTAATCTGGAGAAACTATTAAGGGTGTCGTCAAATTCCTTAAATCTATCAAGGAGATCTTTACGGGAATTTTTCAATTCTTCCTGCATGTCTGCACAGTCGTATGAATCTGCTTTTGTCCAGATCTCCTCCGATTTTCTATAGATCTCTCTGGCTTTTTTGACAGACTGCTCCAACTCGTCCATCTGTTTTTTTATATCTTCGTCTATCATGTTTATCCATTTTTCTTTATTTGACATCCACATACGAAAGGTTAACGTTAAAAAGGCTATAACTATAAATACTGCTCCGATAAATATGTAATCTCTGTAATCTCCTCCGTATACTCCGTTTATTACCAGTACAAGGGTGAATATGGAAAAAACAAGGTTTCTTGTAAGAGCAAATTTCATATCTATGATTCTGGAAACATGAAGTGTTAAAAGAGGTAAAGATAGAGCGGCAGAAATTCCTATGGCAGCCACAGTGGACACATTACCGCGGAATCCTATGACACCGAAAATCACAAAGAAAAGTGAATAGGTAAGGGCAAGAAGCAGAAAGTGAGGAAATCTGAAACTGATGAGTCCTTCAGGTCTGTAAAGTGCACAGAGATACCAGAAACCGAGACCGAAGAAAAGAACTGCTATTCCTACGAGTTTACACATAAGAACAACCTTTCCAAGAGGACTCAGTGCTTCAGGGAACTCTACGGTTATATTCCTGTCTGTGACAAGATTATTGAATTTCCAGGAAATCAACGGCCCGACTATAGAAGTTGGCTGTAAAGCCCAGTCAGGTATAATATATACAGGGGATTCATGCATAGTAAGCTCAATTTCCACCATGTTTGCCCTCTGAGAAGGAGGAAGGATATATTCAAAACTGTTACGTCCCAGGGCAACAAAAGAAATTTCCGCTCTTGTCTCTTTATTTTCAGGCAAGATTCCTGTCCAGAAAATACCTTCTCTGTCATATATGACATTTTCCGGCTCTTCTGCACCTGTTTCTGTAATAAACTTTAAAGTTACATCCCTTGCTTCAGTTGTTCCGCCGGGAAACCTGAAATCCAGACGGACAGGTTCATTTTTCGACCCTTTCAACAAAAACTGTCCTTTAAAATCTGCTTCAAAACGGTTGAAAACATCCATGCCAATCCTGTGAGGTTTTACAGAAAGAATTATTTTTATTGTTTCAGAAGAAAAGAATGGATATTTACCTTCAGGTTTTACCCTGTAAGATAATTCTTTTGTTTTATCATTCACTGTCGTAACCTGCACTGTCTTTTCTTCTCTCTCCCTCTTTGCATTCTCTCTTGCTTTCAGAAAGGCAGGGATTAAAATTACGGCGATAATACTTATAATGGCAAAGACAATCATAAGTTCAATAAGAGTAAAGGCTTTTTTATAAGGTCTTTTTGAACAGATCTTCATATTTATCCCTCCAGAATAAAAAATTTGTAAATTTGTAAGATCATTTATTAATTTAATTTTACCACAGGTTTTTTATAAAGGGTTCAAAAATTTTATATAAAAATAATGATTGCCAGGTGAAAATTTAGAAAGGCTTTAATATTCTACTCATTACTTACCCAAACCTGTAAGATTACTTCCTGCAAAAATTCCTCTTTTCCCTGTATCAAGGCAATAAAGGCTTCCGTCATTACATCCGAAGTAAATATAACCGTCTGAAATACAGGGGCTCGATTCCACTCCTCTGAAAGAGGCAAATATATTTCCTGTTTGAAAATCCCAGACTTTCTTTCCTTCCTTCCCATCAATACAGTAGAGCTTTTTTGCGCAGCATCCGACATATACAAGACCATCTGCCACACAGGGGCTGGAATTAACTCCGTCAGGATAGTAATAAAGACTGCATGTAGGAAATCTCCAGTTTTCTCTTCCTGTTTTTATATTCAGAGAGTAAAGGTTTCTATCATAACTGCCAAAATAAACAGAACCATCGAGAGCAGAGGGACTTGAATAAATCCAGCTACCTGTTTTAAAATCCCATATTTTCTTACCTGTTTTTCTGTCAAGACAGTAGAATTTTTTATCATGACTTCCAAAAAAGACAATATCGTCTGACACAAAGGGGCTTGAATAAATCCTGTTACCTGCTTTGAATTCCCATATTTTTCTTCCTTCATCTGCCGAAAGGCAGTAAAATTTTCCGTCTTTACTTCCGAAATAAACAAAACCATCTGCTATATAAGGGCTTGAAAATATACCGCCTGGCATGAAGAAAGTGCCTGTTTTAAAAATCCATATTTCTCTCCCTGTCTTTGCGTTCACACAGTAAAGTTTTCCATCCATACTGCCGAAATAAACAGAACCGTTAACAACACGGGGACTGGAAATAATCCACCTGCCTGTTTTGAAATCCCAGATTTTCCTGCCTGTTTTTGCGTCGAGACAGTAGAGCTTTTTATCACAGCTTCCGAAATAAACAAGGCCCTCTGATACACAGGGACTCGAATATATACCGTAATAAAGAAGATTTTCACTTAATATAAAGGTAAAACCTGTTTTAAAATCCCAGATCTTTCTGCCATCTGCTGCTGAAAGACAGTAAAATTTCCTGTCATTACTGCCGAAATAAACAAGACCTTCACACACACAGGGACTTGAATAAACCCCCATATAACCCCAGCCATCCATTGTAGAAGAACTCAGATAGCCCCACGTATCTGTTCTGAATGACCAGATTTTTCTTCCTGTCTGTGTAAGAGGCTGAAAATCGCCGGACATTATATCAAGAAGAGAACCGCAGTTAATACAGAATTTATCTGTTTTACTGTTTTCTTTTTTACAATTCTTACAGTATATAAACATATTAATTTCCTCTCAGAAATCCATGAGACGTTACCACAATATTCAATATTTAACAAAAAAAGTCCTACTTTATATCTGTCAGGGGAACTAAAAAAATCTTAAAAAGTTTACATAATTTTAACATTTAATACCTTGTTTAGTAGATATACTTTTGCTATCATATAAAATGATAGATTATTTGTATGGAGGGAATTATATGCAGCCATTAGGAAGAAAAATGTTTAAAGGAGCAGCGGCAGGAGCCACACTCGGAGCAGCAGGCGGCGGAATTTACGGCAACATGAGAGCCCAGAAATTAATCGATGCAGAACCGTATGATTCTGTTGAAATCAGTGGAAAATTTGATCCTGGATTTAAGATGGGCAGTGATGGTGACGGAGGTTTCTGGATCAAAAAAACACAGTTTAAACTCCCCACGGTAGAAGCAAAAAAATCAAATGCAGATACAATAAGACTGGAAAATATTCTGACTTATGCAGCAATAGGAACTGTAGCCGGCGGTATCGGCGGAGCTCTTACAGCAGCAGTTCTTGAAGCAGCTACAGGCAAAAACTAATATTATTTGCGTATAGGAACACAGGAGGAGCATTGCAACAGTCAGCAATTGATATTGAAGGCTATTATTTATGAAAATTTCGTCTACTGTAATCAGGGATTTAAATAAAAACAGAGTAAGTGTACCTGATAAAAAAGGAGATTCCCTTTTTGATTCTGTCCGTATTTCTTCAAAAGAGGAAATATGTAATGACGACTTTAACAATTTTCTATCAAAAGGTCTAAAAAAGATTGCAGACTATACAAAACCAAGACCGACAACCAGTGCCGACACAATAGAAGCTTCTGTTAAAATGGCTGCCTTCAGCGGAGGTCTTACCGGTATGATGTCAGGTGGCCATCCAATTAATGCCGCAGGAGGAGCTATTGGAGGAGCAGTCGGTATAAAGGTTGGAGAGAAAACAGAATCCCTTGGCAAAGCCGTTGCCGCAGCTTTTGCATCAGGAGCCCTTGCAAATACGGCAGCAATAACGGCCCTTATGGTTATAGCATCTGCTCTTAACGGGGTAAGTGCTTCCATATCGCCTTCAGGGCTTGTACTTACTGCTATTACAGGAGGGCTGTCAGGTGTAAGCGGAACCATGCAGGGAAGCTGTATGGGCGATGTTAAAGACGGTTCCAGTACCGGTATGATTGCAGGAAGTGCCATGTCGGCTTTCGGAGCAAGTCCTTTACTTGCCATATCAGGCGCCCTGGCCGGTGCAGCAGGAGGTATGGTAGAAAATAAAGGCGGTAAATATCTTACTGCTGCCGGGGTTGGTGCAGTTACGGGAGCTGCCTGCGGAGCAATAGGAGGGCCTGTAGCAATGGCAGTTAACGGTATACTTGGAGCCATTACGGGAATCCTTGCAACTGCTATAGGCCCGAAATTCGGCCAGATTCAGAGAAATGTAATGGAAGATGTGCAGAATTTCTTTACAAAAATATTCAGACCTCTCACAAAAAACCTGGGTATTAAAGGTAAAACTGCAGTAGGTGCCCTGGGTGGGGCCATCTCTTCAATTCCTATGGCTTTACTCTTTTCTACCATAGGAGGCCCTCCCGGAGCGGCACTGGCAGTTCTCGGCGGAGCGGCAGCTACAGGATTTAAGGTTAATAAAATTTTAAAAGAAAGAGAAAAAATAGAAGCATATTCAGGAACAGTAAAGGAATTTTTCCATAAAACCCTTCCGAAAGAACAGGCAGATGCCATTCCTGAGGAAGTAATAAAAGGCTTTTCTGCTCTGTTTACTCAGAAATATAAAGACACTGAAGCATTTAAACATATTTCCTCTGAAGAGTTTATAAAAAACATAGGCGAATTCGAAGAACAGGCTAAAAATGCAGTATCTCAATGAATTCTGTCTGAAGATTCATTAATTTTTTCTTCTCCATTTTGAAAAAATAAGTAGTAAATCCCTATATTACCCTTATTTATCCACTTCTTCCAGAAAAATTGGTCTTTTATTAACCTGAATTGAATCAGCAGGAAGAATTTCTATTTTAGCATCTTTATCAGTTTCATTCTGTTCTGTAATTATATGAGTGATTTTAATGTTAGAACTTGAAACGTGACCGGAGAAATCTATCTTTTTATCCCCTTCATCATTCCAGATAATAAAAACAGGCCCTTTATCACGAAAAGTAAATTTTATCACTTTCACAGGAGTAGTAAAAGCAATTTCTTCTGCTTTCGTGAAATGTTCAAGTTTTCTTATGGTGAGTTTATATGTATAAAAATGAGGTTTTTTTCTTCCTGACTCATCGCAGAGGCTCATTATTGTCCAGTACCAGTCTATGGGAGTATTACTGTCTTTTATACTGGCCCAGTAAATCTCTTTAACTCCAAGAGACAGAGTGAGAGAAATTCTTTTAAGGAGATTCTCTGACTGATATCTTTCAATTATAATCCTTCCTTTCTCATTTTTTTTAAGAAACTTTGCAAAATCAATAAATTCCTGCCTCTGAACTCCCCCCTTCATAGTAGATTTTACCTTATCTGTAATTTCAGGTATTTCCAGTAATTCAGAAATAACAGGAATATGATTGTCCCCATAGAGGAGATATTCTCCAAATAATCTTATATCAAAATCTCCTGATTCTGTGTTTATTATATCTTTTTTAAAGCCATATTTTTTCATGGTTTCTTTGAGTAAGTTCACCATAGCGTAAACCCTGTCAGGTTCATAGTACTGATGAAAATCTACAGCATCACAATATTTATTTCCTTTATCCATAAGATATTCAAAAAAATCTCTCACTTTTTCCTTTTCTACAAGTCCGGGAGGTTTATTGTAAAGGATTTTATTAAACAACTCGTGGGCAAAGCCGGCCATAACTACCTTTGCTTCGGGGTCTGCTTTTTTAATAGTGTTGTAAGAATGAATAAGAAGTTCTATATATTCCTCTTTTGTTCCATCCCAGAATACAGGTGGCATGAGACTTTTATCAAATATTTCATTCCCTATCTGCCAGTATTGAACCTTCCCTTTATATCTTGAGACAACTGTGTTAAGGAAATTTTCATAGTCAGCCATATCTAAAGGAGGGCTTGCGGTAAAATTTTTGATGTTATTAACCTTTGTTCTTGTTCCCCAGAGAGAAATACACTCCACTGTAATAAGAGGAGATATGCCGGCCTGTATGTGCATATCAATAACCCTGTCAGGTAATGTAAAATTGAATTTCCCTTTTTTCGGTTCAACAAAATCCCATCGTAAAATAAGCCTTGCTTTCTTATTTCCAAGTTCTACAGCACTGTCAAGGTTTAATCTGCCATTTTTAGATTCACTGTCACAGAATACTCCGAAAGGGGACAGACGATCTATTTTGCCATCGTAAAGGGTAGCAGAAGATAAATTACCATTCTTTCCGTTATTTTTTATACAACAGCACCCTGTAAAGATGGTTATAAATAATATTGTAAGGACAAATAGTTTTTTATTCATATAAAGGATTTCTGGCATTACTTCTAATTCAACAACAGATCCTATCTGCTTTATCTTTATTCTTCCTGAATATATTCTCTAAAGACCAGACTTAAATCAATCTCTAAATCAGGGAAAATACCTGCTTTAATTTTATCATTAGGAAATACAATCCAGTATTCTTTTACACATTCACGTTCATATAGCTTTAATTTATCTTTTAAATCCAGCTTACTGGTAGATGGAGATAATATTTCTATTATTAAATCAGGAGAACCGACACAATGCTTATGACTCTTAATCTTCTTATGATCACAGACAATTATTATATCAGGCTGAACTACATCTTTAGCATCTTTTATATCTTTATTACTGTCAGGGAATACCACATCTACAGGAGAAGATATTATTTTACAGGTTTTATCCAGCAGATAATTGGCAAATTGCCTGCTTAATTCAACGAGAATCAACTAATGTTCTATAGATGGTGCAGGACTCATATTATATGCAATGCCATCTATAATCTGCCATTGTTCTTCCCCGGGCCATGCAAGATAATCTCCATATGTAAACTCCTGCTGATGGTTAAATGCTAAATTAGCCTGCATTTATAATCACCTCATTTATTATTATAACACAATATTTCGTGACTTAAAAATATTATATTTGATCAGGTTTTTTTCATGAAAGGAACTGAATACTGGATGACTTCAGAGTATGTTCCATAAAATCTATATTAAAAATCTATGCTCACCTATATAGATATCTTTAATAAAAAAAATTATAATAATATCAGGAGAAAATTTTATGTTAAATATAGGCTGTCACTTATCTGCATCTAAAGGTTTTTTATCTATGGGAAAAGATGCCCTCAGGATAAAAGCAAATACTTTTCAATTTTTTACCAGAAATCCCAGAGGAAGTAAGGCAAAGGAAATAGATTGTAAAGATGTGGAAGAATTCTTAAAATTATCAGAGGAAAACAATTTTGCAGTAATAATGGGACATGCCCCTTATACGCTGAATGCCTGTTCGGAAGATGAGAAAATAAGAAATTTCACACTGGAAATGATGAAAGATGATCTCCTTCGTATGGAATATGTTCCTCATAATCTTTATAATTTTCATCCAGGAAGCCATAGAGGCCAGGGAAAAGAAAAGGGTATAAAACAAATTATTTCTCTTCTCAATAATATATTAAAGCCGGAACAGAGTACAATAGTTCTTCTTGAGACAATGGCAGGGAAAGGTTCGGAGATAGGACGGAATTTTGAAGAACTGAAATCCATACTGGATGGTGTTACATTAAAAGAAAAAACAGGCATATGTTTTGATACATGTCATGTTTATGACAGCGGATACGATATAGTGAATAACCTGGATGGAGTAATAGAGGAATTCGATAATGTAATAGGCCTTGACAGACTTTATGCCATCCATTTAAATGACAGTATGAACCAGAGGGGGAGCTGCAAAGACCGTCATAGTAAAATCGGAGAAGGCACTATTGGTCTGGAGGCAATTGCCGGAATTATCAATCATCCGAAATTACGGCATCTTCCCTTTTTCCTGGAAACTCCGAATGAACTGGATGGATACGCCCGGGAAATCAGATTACTCAAAGGACTGTATAGATACTGAATTATAGTTATTGACCTGAGTATAAGTATGTAATAAAAGTTTTCCTCCCCTTACGTGTTACGCGTTACGCGCTAAGATTACTTAAATTCTAAATGTGAGATTATGGAAAAATGAAAGAATGGATTAAAAAATTTGAAAAAGCAATAGAAGATTCTAAGAGATTTTTTTACAGAAAAGATATAGTAAGTATGATATTCTTTGTTTTATTCTATCTTTCCATATTCTTGCTTGTTCCTCAGTTTATAATAGGCATACTTTATTTGCTCTGCAGTTGTTCGCTCCCTCTTATGTGGTTTATAGCAGAAGAAAAAGTTACAGCATTTTTCAGTTTCTTAATATTATTGTTATGGTTTATATCTTATCTGAGAGAAAAAAGCAGATTGATTGAAATAGCATCATTCTGTGTCACTCTCTGGCTTATTATAATAATAGTATTGAATATTTATCCCATTGTAAGCAGGTTCTGAAGATCTGCGAAATACTTCTCTATAATATTTAGAGAATAAAATTATTCACAAAATATTCATATTTTCTTCATAAGTTCTTCACAGGTTTATGCTATAACTGCTTTATCTATAAAAAGTAGGAGTATGTTATGAGTATGAAATCTGCCAGGTTATTTGTAGAGAGAATGAATACAGATTCGGACTTTAAAATAATCCTGGGAGGTCCCCAGGCTTCAGTCTTTCCTGAAAGGATTCTTAAAGAATTCGCCTTTATAGATTTGATCTGCTACGGAGAAGGAGAAAATAAAATAGAAGCAATTATAAAGGGAATAGAACATAATGATCTGACATCAGTACCGGGTATAGTATATCGTGAAAATAATCTGATTGTGAGAAATGAAGATAATGGTATGGTCAGGAATTTAGATGAACTTCCTGAACTGGATTATGATTTAATTCCTTATTTCAGTGAATTACAAAAAATCAGCATACTTTGATATACAAAAAATTAAGAACCCTGAAATAGAAGGTGTAGAATATCAATTTGGGGTTCTGGTCTGTGTAGCAAGGGCTATTATGTTAGAACTGCAGGCACTGTAACTGCTGATACGATACAGAGGTATATTGATGAGCAAAAAAACAATCTGTGAACAGAGGCGTGCCAAACAGGGGCGCCCACAAGGGGACGAGGTTTTCTGGCACGATTCTATAAAACTTAGTACCCCTCCAGGCCAAAGAGTATCTAAAAAATTATAAAGAGTGAGTGGTGAGTCGTGAATAGTGAGTTATCCTGCTCACCACTCACGATTCACCACTCACTGAATAATTTTAAAGGGTCACTTATTTACCTGTTTCTGCATTTTATCCACTGAAGTCTTCTCCTCATAACTGAGGGATTTTTCCTTTTGAAGGAAAAGAAAAAGAAAAAATAGAATCAATAGAAAAAATAAAACTTTATGTGAGATATTTGAAAAATGGAAGAATGGATTAAAAAACTCGAAAAAGCAATAGAATCTTCTGATGATAAAACCCTTCGGACTGAAATACTTTCTCTGGAACAGAGGGACGAAATATACAGGGAAGAATTCAGAAGGAAAATTCCTCAAATTCTTATGGTTCTCTGGAGCAAAATGGAATTTAATGAATTTATTGAATTCCTGAAAAGAGATGTTTTTTCTCGTGATGACAGAAGTTCTTTTATTTTACGAATAGCCCCTTCCCTTGATTCTACTGAATTGAATAAACTGAGAGATATAAATAATGAAAATGCTGTTTTATTACCTCCTTCTCCTGTGATTACAGAAGATATAATGTTAATAAATAAAAAAATAGGGGAACTTAAAACAAGCTTCACTGAAAATTCTGATTTAACTAATGATGAAAGAGAAATAATCGATTTACTCTCAGACTTTTCAGGACAGGCAGAATATGGAAGAGAAGAATATTTAATCAATCTTTCAAGGAATTTTTCACTGATAAAAAATGATGATCTCATTATAAAAGTCATAGAAATTTTTATACTCCATTTCAATCTGGACTGGCAGGAACTGCTCATTCAGAGTCTCAAAAACAAAGATTCTCGTAATGATTTCTCTAAAAAACCGCTGATAAACAGAAAAGATATATTCAATATGCTCTCAGGCCTTATTTCAGGCCTGAAAAGAGAGGTGTTTTTCGAGATTATATGGCTTTTTCGCATATCAGACGATTACCGTTCTTACAGGTATCATAAAGATCACTGGAACAGACAGGAGGGAGACTATAAAGGGTATATCCTTGATGAACTGCTCTATCATACAAAACCTTCTCTGAACCTGATTATGAAGGAAATGAGAGAGTTAGTCCACTGCAGTGATCCTTTTCTCGATAAAATTTTAATGGATATGATTGAAGCTATAATAAAAGAGGGAGAAGCTTCAAAAAGGGTAGATAAAAAGACAGAATATAGATACGGAAATGATCCCATAAAACCGGGAGAGCTGAAAATTGAGTATTTGATTACCCTTCTTTTCAGGAGAAATTCTCCCAAAAACAGAGAATATCTTATTAAACTTTTTGAAGAGATTTCAGATGAAGGGGAATTTTATCCTGAAGTAAAACTTCTGCTTCATTTCTTTATGGAAAACCTGGATGAAGAATATTTCAGAATTACCGGCACTT
>DAIOEN010000099.1:0-25498 GCA_036746235.1 Vulcanimicrobiota bacterium
CCTGTCAGGCAGAAGCTGATAAAATGGTTACTAATTTACCTGGTGCGGTAATAAGGGTTTAGAGTTGAGGGTTTAGTAACTCATAACTCATAACCCATAACCCATAATCCATAACCCATAACCCATAACCCAATATGCTACATCTAAATAATATATACAAAACATTTGAACATCAGGAAATACTTAAAGGTATTTCCCTTCATATAGGCCCCGGAGAAAAGGTCGGACTTATAGGCAATAACGGCACAGGCAAATCTACTCTTATGAAAATAATATCAGGTCTCATAAATCCCGATAGAGGTGATATCATTATTGCTCCTCATACGGAAATTGCCTATCTGCCGCAGGAAAGACAGTGTAATACCGGGAACAGTCTCTATGGTGAGATGCTATCTCTTTTCAGAGAAGTATTCGAACTGGAACAGACCATGAGAGACCTTGAAGTAAAAATGGAAAATGAAACAGATATAGATGAAATTCTGAGGAAATATTCGGAAGCTCAGAGTAAACTCGACAGTCTTGAAGTCTCCACAATCGAGGCAAAAATAGGAAAAGTTCTCTATGGTCTTGGCTTTAAGCATGAAGATCTTACAAAGGTTACATCCTGTTTCAGCGGAGGATGGCAGGCAAGGATTGAACTTGCAAAGATATTATTAAAAAACCCCGATATGCTTCTTCTGGATGAACCTACAAATCATCTTGACCTTGAGGCAATTGAATGGCTTGAAGAATTTCTTGTCAATTATAACGGTTCCTTTATCATAGTGTCTCATGACAGGTATCTCCTGGATAAACTTACAGAAAGAACTGTTGAACTGGAGAGAGGTAAAATTTATTTATATCCCGGTAATTATTCCTTTTATACTATTGAAAAAGAACACAGGAGAGAACTTCTGGAAGAGAAATATGAAGATCAGCAGAAATATCTTGAGAAATCACAGAGATTTATAGAGAGGTTCAGATATAAAGCAACAAAGGCAAGACAGGTTAAAAGCAGGGAAAAAATGATCGAGAAAATAGACAGGACTTCCCTTCCCGAAACAGATGAAAGAAAGATAAAATTTTCCTTTCTCTTTGAAAAGCAGAGCGGTCGTGAAGTAATAACTGCCAAAAATCTTGCAAAATCTTATGATGGCAGAGCTATAATTAAAAATATAGAATTCCTCATAGAAAGAGGAGATAAAATAGCCATAACAGGGAAAAACGGTTCGGGGAAATCGACACTGATAAAGATAATAGCAGGTATCATTCCTTCAGACAGAGGCAAATATGAAACAGGTTATAATGTAATTCCCGCATATTTCGCACAGCACCAGGCAGAGAATTTAAATACCGGGAACACTGTAATGGAGGAATTAAGAGACACAGCTTCTCTTTCTATTACGGATCAGGCTCTGAGGACTATTCTGGGGTGTTTCCTTTTCAGAAATGAAGATGTATTTAAAAAAATCGGAGATCTGAGCGGAGGAGAAAAAAGCAGGGTAGCCCTTGCAAAAATAATAGTAAAACCGTCAAATCTCTTATTAATGGATGAACCTACAAACCATCTGGATATATCTTCTATGGAGGTTCTTGAAAATGCCCTTGAAGAATATGACGGCACCTTATTATTTATATCTCATGACAGATATTTTATAGACAGACTGGCAACAAGAATATTTGAGATTGAAAATGAAGAACTGCGTATATATGACGGTAATTACAGTTATTATATAGATAAAAAGAAGAAAGAGATAAAAGAAAAATCCTCCGGGATAGAAATAAAATCCCACAGGAAGAAAAAGGAGAAAAAAATAAAAGATACCTGTGAAACAGATCCGGTCAAAGCTATTGAAGAAGAAATAGAGAAAAAAGAAAAAAGGATAAAAGAAATAGAATTGTCTATGGGAGAAGAGGGATTTTATCAGGATCCCTCCCAAAAACATCTCATAGAAGAATACACAAATATAAAAAAAGATTTATCATATCTATATGAAAGATGGGAAGAGCTTGTATAGCAGTGACCGGTGACCGGTGACCGGTGACCGGTGACACCTTACTGTTTATCACTCACCCTTCACCTATCACCCTTCACTCTTCACTCGCTTTTCTTTATAGGAGACTTTGCCTTTTTCAAACCTATTTTAGCACAGAGATTACCGAAAAAACCTGATTCTCTGGCAAGCATTGCTTCAAGTTCTCCTTTATCGAGCCATATACCATTACATTCATTGCATATATCAATAAGAATATTCATAAAGGTTATTTCTTCAAGTTCCATACCGCATTTCGGGCATCTCATATAATGAAGTTCTTTTAATTTCTTTTTTTCTTCTTCCAGCCTTCTTGTAGTTTCTTCTTCTTTCTGTTTCTGAACCCTCATGGTATGTTCTTTCATGAGTTTCTCTTCCTGCTCTACTATATATTTGTCTTCTTTACTCAACCTTCCGCTTTTTATTATTGTCGGTTTTACCTCAATGTCTGCCTTAACACTTTTATGACTCTTCAATTTCATCCCATCTCCTCTCATTATCAAATCAGGTTTGGGGTTCTGGGCTTCAGGTTTTCTTAACCCAACACCCTTAACCTTAAAAAAATGAAAATTCTTATACCTTTAAAATAACAATCATGTGTCACACGTAACGATTATACATTACTGACTCTCTATCCATAGGAAATATATGAACATAATTTATAGATGTGGAAACATGTGGAGTAGAGGTAGGAACAGTTTTCTGATAACGGGGATATACAATAAAACATATAAAACCTATAATAATAGCCAGTGCAATCAGGAGAACAGAAATAGTAAATATGAGACCTACTTTTTTCTTATCTTCTTCTGTTACTTTTTTACCAAGTCTTTCTGTTATTATCTGTTCCTTTTTCTTTTTTAAATCCTGTGGTGTTTCTATAGGTGCCGGTCTGAAACTGGCAAGGCCTGGTTGTGTCAGAAGGAGAGCATCCCTGAATTCTTTAACTGTCTGATACCGTTCTTCCGGTTCCAGAGCAAGAGATTTATTTATAATCTTCTCAAGGTCAGGAGAAACATCTTTATTGATAGAACGGAGTGAATGAAAAATAAAGAGCTCTTCACACTGTCCTTTACCGTTGGTAAGTATGGCATGCATGGTTGCTCCGAGTGTGTAAATATCAGATCGGGCATCTGTTTTTCCTCCCCCGTAATGTTCAGGAGAAGCTGTAATAACGGACCCAAAATCACCGTCAGTATTTTTACCTTCTTTTAAATATCTTGCAACGCCAAAATCAATTATTTTTATATTACCTGTATTATTTTCAACCATTATATTATCAGGCTTTAGATCACGATAAATAAGAGGAGGTTTAAGGTTATGAAGATAATCAAGTATATTGCATATCTGAATAGCCCATCCTGTAACAGTGCTCTCAGGAAGGTAAATATCAGGAGAAGACGGTAAGAGTTCTGTAATGGTTTTTCCGTCTACATATTCCATGACAAGATAATAATAACCTTCTTCCTCGAAAAAATCATATATCTTCACGATACCATCATGATCGAGTCGTTCAATGGTACTTTTTTCCTGATTGAGGGCAATTACAAGCTTTGACTGAGTGCCGTCCACTTCTTTTATAATACATTTCCCATCAGGAAGGGAAGCAGTGTAAATAATCCCCATGCCTCCTGTTGTAAGAAAAGAAACTTTATATTTTCTCTTTAATATTGTATCCTTTGGAAGAATCGTAAGGGATTTATTCTCAAATCCCGGACTTCCGTCAGGTAAAGGATCACGAAATAAAGACATATTTTTTAGTGAAAAGTGAAAAGTGAAAAGGAAACAACTATTCACTGATCACTATTCACTACTCACTACTCCTTATTCACTTCTTTAAAGGCTTCAAGAGAAGGTTCTATAAGCAGAGGTTTTCCTGCTACCTTCATGGCAGAGTCTATATCTTTAAGACCGCTGCCTGTAACGACACACACAATTCTTTCCTGAGAAGAAACCTTACCTTCTCTGACAAGTTTTCTCAATCCTGCAAAGCCTGTAACACCGGCAGGTTCTCCGAATATACCTGTTTTTTGAGCCATATATTTTATAGTATCAAGGATTTCTTCGTCTGAAACAGTCACGGCAGTCCCATGTGATTCTTTTATAGCTCTCACAGCAGCAACACCATCTCTTGGCAGATCAACAGAGATACTGTCGGCAACAGTTGTTGCGCTTACAGGGACTATGTCTATTCTATCTGTATCTTTACACTTCTCAAAAGAAAGTGCAACGGAAGAACTCAATGTTGATTGAACGGCAATCATCTGTGGAAGAGTGTCTATAAAACCAAGTTCATAGAGATCCTTTAAACCTTTCCACAGACCACTTATAATATTACCGTCACCTACGGAAACAAATATTTTATCCGGTACCTTCCATTTCAATTGTTCACAGATTTCCAGAGTACAGGTTTTTTTACCTTCACGGGTAAAAGGATTATAACCGGTATTTCTGTTATACCATCCATATTCACCCGATACTTCCATACATAGATCAAAAGCCTGATCATAAGTTCCTCTGACCATTATTACTCTGGCACCAAAAAGAACAAGCTGTGCTATTTTCGCCTTTGGAGCTTTCTCCGGAACGAATATGACTGCCGGCATAGCAGCACTGGCACAGAGACATGCCATTGAAGAACCGGCATTACCGGTGGAAGCGCCAGTAATAATATTTGCACCTTTTTCTCTTGCCGTTACAAGAGCTATTGCGCCTGCTCTGTCTTTAAGAGATGCACTGGGATTACGGCTGTCATCTTTAAGATAGAGTTCCGAAACCCCAAGTTCTGATGCAAGTCTGTCCATTTTATAAAGTGGTGTCCAACCTATATGAAGAGGAGGAATATATTTCATATCGGAAAAAGGCATTATCGGGAAATAACGCCAGATAGAATAATCGTTACAGGAAGCAAGACTCTTTCTGTCAAAATCCTTTTTTATATAATCATAATCATATATAACCTCAAGATTACCGGAACATTTCTTACACAGATAGGTCACTTCCGATACATTATATTCCTGAGAACAGGAAAAACATTTAAAACCCTTTATTTTTTCCATAATAAACAATATCCTTTCAATTACCGGCAGTGAATAATGAGCAGTTATTTAGTAGTAATCGTGACGCATAAGGCGCAACGGGTGAGTAGTGCCCCATGATGGGTGATGAGTATTACGTGACGCGTAATGCGTAACCCGTGACGGGTATAATTACTCCAGCCACTACTATTCACTGCTCACTGTTCACTGGTCACCTGGTTACATGAGTGCCTGTTTTGCCAAGAATAGCATCTTTTATCTTCTCAGGACAGGTAATAATAGCTTTCTCTCCTCCCTTTTCAAGGAAAGAAACTACTGCTTTCATTTTCGGAAGCATACTGCCCGGCTTGAAATGCCCTTCCTGTATATATTTCTTAATATCTTCAAGTGTGGCATGATCTATGTCCTTTTGATCGGGTTTTCCGAAATTCAGACATGCCTTCTCTACGGCAGTGGAAATCATAAATATATCTGCTTTAATATTACTTGCAAGCAATGCCGAAGCATGATCTTTATCTATTACTGCTGCCGTGCCTTTCAGATCGCCATTTTCCAGTCTTATGACAGGAATACCTCCGCCTCCGACACCTATCACTACAAAGCCTGCTTTAATAAGAGTTTCAATAGCATCCTGTTCTATGATCTCTTTCGGAATAGGTGAAGCGACGACTCTGCGCCATCCGCGACCTGCATCTTCTACTATATCCCATCCCTCTTTTTCTTTTCTTTCCATGGCAACTTCTTTAGAGTAAAAACTGCCTATAGGTTTTGAAGGATTTTTAAAAGACGAATCATCTTTATCTACTACAACCTGCGTAACTACTGTAGCGGATTTTTTATTTATGCCTCTTTTTTTGAATTCATTCGTAAGAGCCATCTGGAACTGATAGCCAATAGCACCCTGTGTATCTGCTCCGCAGGAATCAAGTGGCACAGGATGAAGAACATCTATGGCCTTATCGGAACGAAGAAGGATAAAACCTACCTGCGGACCGTTTCCATGAGTAATAACCACATCATAGCCCAGTTCTATCATATCTGCTATATTACTGGATGTTTCACATACAGCATCATATTGATCCTGTACACTCTGATGTTTTGCATCTTTTATAAGTGAATTTCCCCCGACTGCAACAACTGCAACTTTTCCCATTCTAAAATAAATCTCCTTTCGTGTTCAGCAATTCAGCAATTCAGCATGTCAGCAGTTCAGCAGTTCGCTTTTTAACTTCTCTGCTGACATGCTGACAGCTATTTTACATAGTTAATGCCATTATGGCTTTCTGTACATGCAATCTGTTTTCTGCTACATCATAAATAATTGACCTGTTTCCGCTGGCAACTTCATCTGTCACTTCATGACCTCTGTCTATTGGCATCGGGTGAGTAAAGAGAGCGTTATTACTGCGTTTCATCTTCTCTGCATCACATATCCACTCCGGATATTTAAGAGCCAGTTCTATTTCTTTCGGTTTTAAGAACTCACCGTTCTGATAGGCATTGGGGCTCATCCAGTGACGGGAATAAACTATATCTGCACCATCATAACATTCATAGGGATCATTACATATTTCAAATTTTGCTCCTGCTTCTTCACAGTTTTTCTTTGTTGCCTCTACAACGGCAGGATCAAGGTCGAAACCTTTCGGATAAGCAAGAGTGACATCCATACCCATACGGGAAGAAATAAGAATACTTTCCTGAACGGAGCACCATGATCTTGCAAGAGCACCATGTCCCCATACCTGGAGAAGTTTTTTTCCTTTAAGATTTTTCCCTATATGTTTTCTCATACCCATTACATCTGCAAGTCCCTGGCAGGGATGGAATTTATCGTGAGCCATACTTACAATAGGAATGTCTGCCCATTTTGCATATTCCTGAAGTAATTCATGTCCCTGACCGTAAAATGCCACTTTATCTTCCAGAATTCTGATGCCAATACCACAGGCATATCTGCTCATAACTTTTGCTGCATCTTCTACAGTTTCCCCTGCAGACTTGGCTGTTTTCAATCTCATGTCTCCCGGAACGAGATACTGGGCATGACCGCCGAGTTCTGTAGCGGCACATTCAAAAGACTGTCTGGTTCTTACAGACGGGTTATAGAAAAACATAAAAAATGTCCTGTTTTTAAGCACTTCACTGTATTTACCGGTGAAACGTTCTTTCTGCATATCCTCTGCAAGTTCCAGAAGCTGTAGCAATTCTTCCCCTGACCAGTCCTGTGTACAGAGTAAATCTTTACCTTTTAAACTCATAAAATTTACCTCCTGAAATTATTTGTTTACTTTATTTTATGGAACAAATTTATTCTACTAAATTTATTTAATACCTTCTTAAAATTATAGTGTATTTCATAACTTATTAAAATTTAATTGGAGTGAAAAGTGAAAAGTGAAAAGTGAAAAGAACAGGACGTTAATCACTTTTCACCACTCACTAATATCTTGTAAAATATTCCTCAGAAACAGAACAGTCTGCCGGAGCCGGTCTTGCCTGTTTTATAGCAGGGCTTATTTCCTGAATAAAAGAGGAGCGGAATATAAGTCCCGCCGATCCTGTATCAGACATGGTATCGATAGACATAAAAGCAAAAATAGAATAATCAGGATCATAAAGTATATATCCGTTCCCTGACAGAGTCTGACGTACATTCTCGGTGAGCATAATAAATCTTGGTTTCAGAAACATAGAAATATGAGCACAATTATAACCCTTAAAACCTTCAAACCTGATAAGCCGAAAAGAACCTCTCATTTCAACAGGACTCTTTATATTTGGAAAAACATTATAACATACACTTTCCCAGGGGAAAGCGGGTTTTATTTCTTCTTCCGGTAAGGAAAAATTAAAATACTCGAGAATACCGTAAGGAACAGTATCTTCCCTTTTTATAACACTGCCATGTTGATCTACAGTAATTAAATTACTCTTACCTTTATAGGGGAAATCTTTTTTAATATTATTACTTATAAAAGTTCCTTCTTCCAGGGAAAACCTGACAGACACATGACCTGACTGATTTATATCAATTACAGTGCAGGAAGCCAGTATATCAAGTGACGAGTCCAGAACAATCTGTCTTTTTTTTTCACCTGTCATTTTATAGGTTATTCTATAAGTTAATTTCAGATCTTTTTTTGGTCTGTAAAGAAAAAATACACTTCTGTCATACATGACCGCTACTCCTTATAAAGGGTAACGCGTAACGCGTAACGCGTGACGGGTGGTTCGTGATGCGTGAGGCGTGACCAGTGATGCGTGTTTTCACCGGTACCGGGCGACCACGGAGGGTCGCCCCTGCTCACGACTCACTATTTAGAAATCTTCAAAGATATAACATCTGCTATATTCAGTGTAAGAGAACCGAGATAATTTCCTCCGCTCCCTGAAGATACTATAAAGGTATTTTTTACCATTACAGGCTGAAGTAACTGGCTATGACTGTGTCCGCTTACTATCACATCAATCTCAGGGAATGCTGTCGCCAGAGAAGAATCATGGTCAATTCCAAGATGGGAAAGGAGAATAATTTTCTGTGCTCCTTCTTTCTTTACTTCCTCTAAAATTTCTTTCATAACTTCATTGTGAGGACGAATCTCTATTGTATCAAGGCCCGGTAACGGACTGTTAGTCTTTTCCCTGGCAAGGTTAATTGCCCTGCTGTTAATAAGAGATGTTATGGCAAACTTTATACCGGCAAAGTCTTTTATAATAAAGGACTTTACGCCAGGAAACAGACGTGCTTCATTTTTCATATATAAATTGGCACATAGTACAGGAGGTTTCAGCTCTTCAACTATGTGTTTTAAACCATCTGCATCAAACATAAGTTCACCTTCACCGAGACCTATGGCATCATAAGGAGATATATTGAATAGCTCTACCATAGGTTTACCTTTATGGGTATTGGCAATCTGAGTTCCTGATGCAAAATCTCCTGCATCAAATAACAAAAACTTCTCCCCGTCTTTATGTTTTTTTCTTACTATAGTGGCAATAGAACCAAACTTTTCCAGTTCTCCATGCAAATCATTTGTATAAAATATCGGAATTTCTGCAATTTCACCCTGAGGAATTTCAATTATATTATCTTTCTTCTTTTCATCCATAATAATAAACCTCTCTTTTTTATAAAATCGTAATGAGTAATGCCTGACACGTAAGAATATATCCCGTCAAGCATTCATATAATACACTATATTTATCCATATCACTGTAAGATAATAATCTTCTTCAAAATATATTTTTTTCCTTCAATGAAAATCGTGAAAGGTAAAATGTGAAATGATTATAATATGTTCTTTTCACATCTCACCTTTCCCAAAAACTTATTACCGCACCAGGTAAATTAATAACCATTCTATCAGCTTCTGCCTGACAGGCTCTTACGAAGAAAAATAATTTGCCTTATATCATTTGTTTTACAGACAATAAATTAACCCTTATTTAATTTTTAATTCTATATAAAAAACTAATTTTTCTTCTCCAGAGCCTGCCAGGCAGAAGCTTTTTATGAATACCCTTTTACATGTTACGGTACTTAGCAGGAATTTAAAAATAACTTATAGAATTTTCATTATGTGAAGAATCAAGAGTGAAGAGTGAAGAATAAAGAGTGAAGAGTAAAGGGGCTTTATTAAATATTAATGCTCAACTCGGTGAAATATAATCTTGTCAGAAATATGATAAAATATTAAGGGGGATAAGTTTATGGGGATAAAAGACTGGTTACTGGATAAAAAATTCAAAAACCTGCTAAAAGGTCTTGAGAGCAATAGCCTTGATGTACAGAGGAAATCTGCTCTTGGTCTTCTGGAAATAAAAGATCAAATTATAGATGAACTGGTGGAAAATTTTGACACCATGCGCCCTGGAGGGAAAAAAAATCTGGTAGTAGTCATGGGCAAAATAAAAAATGAAAAATCTGCAGGTCTTTTAATAAACATACTTAAAGACAGCGATGTACTTTTAAGAGATAAAGCTGTAGAATCCCTACTTGCTATAGGTAAAGAGCTCGTAGCTGAAAGACTCCTTGATGCAATGAAAGACGGCAATAGAGGGTTCCTGTCTGAAGCTTTAAAAGTGCTTAACAGAATGGATATCGGTGATATACCTAAAGATAAAAAAATTCACTATTTTATAGCAAGAGACGAATATCATGAATGTGTGGATATTGGAGGAGCAACTGTAGAGCCTCTGTTGCAGTCTCTTGAAGAACACAAAGAAGATTCGGACAGGAAAAGATCAATCGTTATAGCTCTCGGTAAACTGGGAGATCCGAAAGCAGTACCTCAATTAATAGGGCTCCTTTACGATCAGGATAAATATGTAAGAGAAAGAACAGTGGAAGCTCTTGGATTAATAGGTGACAGAAAAGCAATTCCGTCTCTCGTTAAAATGCTTGAAGACAGTAACGCCTGGGTAAGGAAAGCTGTAGTAAAAGCCCTTGATGAACTCTGCTGGGTACCTGATGATAAATATACTGAAGCACAGTATAATCTGGCAAAGAAAAACTACAAAAAATGTATAGAAATAGGTAAACCTGCAGTAAACCTGATGGTAAGTATATTAGAAAAAGCCGAGGATCAGGATGTTGAAACAATACAGGAAATAATAAAAGCTCTTGGAAAAATAGGAGATGCTAAATCTACAGGCGTTCTTATAAGTTATTTAAAAGATAATAATAATGCCATAAGAAATGCTGCAATAGAGGCACTTACGGATATAGGGCCTGTAGCTTCTGCTAATATATTGAAAGAACTGAATGAAGCAAAAGAAGAAAAAACAAAAGATGCACTGGTAAAAGTACTTGGAGATATTGGTGATGAACAGTCTGCAACAACACTTATAGATCTGTTTATTAAAGAAAAAGCTTCTATTAAAGCAACAATCGCGTCATCTCTCGGGAAAATAAAGTGTAAAGACGCAGTAGGGCCATTAATTGAAGTTATTAAAGACAAATCAGGAGGCAGGCAGGTTGTGGAGAATGCTATTACAGCCCTCGGAGAAATAGGTGACAAAAGAGCAGTAGAACCTCTTCTGGACATCATGCATGAAGGGCAATATCTTATGGGTAAAGTTAAAAATATTACAGCCCAGGCTCTCGGGAAAATAGGTGATGAAAGAGCAGTAACAACACTGGTAGAAAATATTCAGGACAAAGGTTGCGCAATGAGCTGTATTGAAGCTCTTGGTTCTATGGCCTGTCCGGAATCTGCGGAAGCCCTTTATCTGATTATGGTAGGAGAGATAGAATGTTCTATAGATACCAGAATATCAGCAGTGAAATCCCTGGAAGGCATAGGAGGAGAAGAAATTCAGGCAATACTCTATGCCAGTCTGGAAGAAATTAAAGATGAAAAAGTCAAAAAAGAAGTCGTTAAATCCCTCTCCAATCTCGGTGTTGATATAACACACAAACAGGGCAGCAAATTTAACAGAAAGAAATTATAGGGAGGTAATTCTGTGGCAGACGAGATACAAAAAATATTTCAGGAAAGAAAAGTTAAAGGTATAATCCAGAAGCTGAACACGGCAAATCCTGAAAAGTTAATAGACCAGCTTGTCGAAGTAGGCCCCGATGCATGTAATTATCTTATCTCTGCTCTGAGAAACAAGGATTTCAGAATCAGGAAAAATGCTGCTATAGCACTGGGAAAGATAAAAGATAAAAAGGCTATAGAACCGCTTACAAGGGTACTTACGGAAGATGCCAATGAAGAAGTTCAAAAGGGAGCGGAAACAGGCCTTGTTGAACTCGGTTATAACTCAATGAAAAGCCTTATAAAACTGCTTGAAGAAGATGAACTGGATAATGAAAAAAAGAAAAAAATAGCCGGTGCCCTTGATCACATGGAATTACATAACCTCACAAAAAATAATCAGGCAGTCTATCATCTGGCAAAAGGTAATTTCGCAGAATGTGCCAGAATCGGAGCTCCTGCAGTACCTTATCTGATAAAAGCCTTAAACAAAGGAGACAATGATTTAAAAGAAAAAGCAGACACAACTCTTTTAAGAATAGGCATACCGGCTCTTCCTGATCTTATAAATACTCTGTCTGGTATGGATGATACTCTGCGAGATTATGTGATTGCTATACTTGATAGAATGGATGTTAATACATTTCATACGTCTGAAAAAGCTTCTTATTTTCTGGCAAAAGGAAATATGGAAGCATGTCTGGAACTTAAAAACGCCGCAGTAAATCCATTAATCAGAGCACTCGAAGATCCGAGAAGGGATGTTGTTCGTAATGCCATAGAAGGCCTTAAAAAACTTGGCTCTCTCTCTGTAGATGAACTGATAAAGGAACTTAAAGGCAGAAAAAGAAAAACTAAAGGTGAGATAGCTAAAATACTCGGAGACCTCGGCGATAAAAAAGCAGTAGAGGTTTTAATATCATGTCTGTCTGATATAGAACCAGACGTAAGAATCAGTGCAGCCCAGTCTTTATGTAAAATAGGAGATGAAAGAGCTGTACCTTTTTTAATAAACAAAGCTCTTTTAGATAAAGATAAAAGGGTAAGAATACTTACCGGAGATATACTGAAAAAAATGGGCAAAGTAGTTGGCCCTCCTCTTATAAAAATCCTGGAAGATCCGAAAAGTTCCGAAGAATTAAGGGAAACATCAGTAAAGGTTCTGGGAGAGATAAAGGCAGAAATAGCAGTAGACATATTAACAAAAATCATGCTGGAAGGGAAGGGAAAACTTCGTGAACTGGCTGCAAAAGCCCTGGGAGAAATAGGAAGTAAGAAGGCAACAGAGGCCCTTATAAGTGTTCTGGATAATGCCAGAGAACTGAGCGGTTGGCAGAGAGGTTATAATGCAGCAGTAGCACTGGGCAAAATCCGTGATGCCAGAGCAGTACCGCATCTTGTAAAAATATTGAATGATGAAGGTTATCTTCCGCAACTTCAGGGAGCTGCAGCAGATTCACTGGGGAAAATAGGTGACAAAAGCGTTGTTGATGAACTGATTAAAGCACTGGAAAATAAAAAAATCCAGAGAGAAGTTATAGTATCTATTGGAGCTCTGGGAAATCCTAAAGGAACCGAACATTTACTGAAAATATTTCGTGCAGAAGACAGTTCTACACCACTGAAAGCAATGGTCATAGAATCTCTCGGAAATCTGGGGGATTATTCTGCATCTGAAGATATAATAAAATCATTGAGAAAAGAACAGCTTAAAATACCGGGACTTATAGCACTCGGTAAAATACGTGATGAAAAAGCTATCCCTCATATAGAAGAAATACTTTTTGACAGCAGTTCAAATGAAGAAGTTAAAAGCACATGTATTGATACATTGATTAAAATACAGAAAAAAGAATCTATTACTTCTATGATTAAAGTGTTGAAAAACAGGAATATAGAAGCTACGCTAAAAAGGCTTCTCATAGAAAGTTTTCCTAAAATGGGTGAAGTAATAGTCAAACCTTTCCTGGAAGAGTTAAAAAAAGATCAGGAAAATGAAGAATTAAATAAAAGTCTGGTAAAAATCCTCGGAAATCTTAAATCTACAAAGGTAGTACCCGACTTTCTCAGGGCCCTGTCTGACATAAAAAATGATTTTATCAGAGGAGAAATAATAATTGCTCTCGGTAATATAAAAGATAATTCGTCTGTAAAACCTTTAATGGAAATCCTTAATAATAAAGAAAGCCCACCTTTCTGCCGGAAAGCTTCCCTGGCTGCTCTACTTAATATTGGAGACAGTAAAACTATCAATAGCCTGATAAAAACTACAGATGATGAAAATGAAGAGGTAAGAAATTATTCTTTAAAAATATTAAAGCAAATAGGTATTCCGATAGTCAGTGAAGAGTGAAGAGTGAAGGGTGAGTAGGGGCGTTTTATTAAACGCCCCGGATACGTATCACCAATCACCCGTTACGCATCACGAAAACAGGAGGATTATTTATGATTGAATCAATAAAAATAATAGAATTTTTCAATTATGCAACAGAACAGAGAGCTTCTGACATACATCTTTACACAGGTGCTTTTCCTATGTTCAGACTTCATGGAAAACTCTACAGAGCAGAAGAATATGGCATAATAAATAAAGAAGAAGTAAGGCAACTCATATTCAATATAACAGATGATTTTCAAAAAGCAAAATTCTTCTCCGAAAACCTTGATGATATAGATTTCAGTGTAGATATACCGGGAGCCGGCAGGTTCAGAGTAAATGTATTCAGATGCAGTATGGGAGATGCCCTGGTATTCAGAGTAATACCGAGCAGGATACCTCTGATAGAAGAACTGGGATTGCCACAGTCTATTGAAGAATTAATAAGAACAAGACACAGCGGACTTCTTCTCGTAACAGGAAAAGCAGGACATGGTAAAACTACTACAATAGCAGCAATAGTAGAATATATTAACAAAGAATTCCCTTATAATATAATAACAATAGAAGATCCGATAGAATTTGTATTTGAGCCAAAAAGATCCCACATAAGTCAGAGACAGGTTGGAGAACATTCAAACTCCTATCATCAGGCCATAAAAAGTTCACTGAGAGAAGACCCTGATGTTATACTGATAGGAGAAATAAGAGATTTTGATACTGCATCTATGACCATACAGGCAGCAGAAACTGGCCCTCTCGTTATTTCAACACTCCATACAAGAAGTGCCGTAGAGACTATAGGAAGATTTGTAAATTTCTTTCCAGAAGATCATCGTCTGAATATAAGATTTTTACTGGCAGACTGTATGCAGGGAATAATTTCACAGACTTTGGTACCCAGAGTAGACAGGTCAGGAAGAATCCTTGCAGCAGAAATAATGATGGGAACTACAGCAATAAGTACTCTTATCAGAGACGATAAATCACAGCTTATGTACTCCACTATGGAAACAGGGGCAAAAGACGGAATGCAAACGCTGGATTTTAACCTCAAAACCCTTATGGATGAAGGGAAAATTGATCCCAAAGATGCATTTCGTTTCTGTCATGATAAGAAGAGGTTCCTCTATTATCTGGATAAAATGTAGTACAGTTATCAGTTACCAGTTACCAGTTACCAGTGACCAGTTATCAGTTAATAACTGGTTATAATTAAGGATCTGTCAGGAAATAACTACATCATAATTACAGTTTGTATCGTGACGCGTAACGCGTAAACCGTGACGCGAGGATATTAAATTTTCTAACAATTTGCCGGAGTTGTTTTTCTTGCAGTCCTAAGTACCGCTCCAAATAAGTTCGTAACCATTTTATCAGCTTCTGCCTGACAGGCTCTTACGAAGAAAAATAATTTGCCTTATATCATTTGTTTTACAGACAATAAATTAACCCTTATTTAATTTTTAATTCTATATAAAAGACTAATTTTTCTTCTCCAGAGCCTGCCAGGCAGAAGCTTTTTACGGGTACCCTTTTACCTGTTACGGTACTAAGCATTCACTGGTCACTGGTCACTGGTCACTGCTCACTGATTAAACAGTCCTTTTATTCTGGAGAAGAATTTTAATAAATTGTTTGGCGGCTGTAACGTTTCCAGCAACTGAGAAGCTTCTATTGCATAATTGCCCTGGGGATTTTTTTCTATATATTCGGTAAAATATTGAATGGCTTTTTTTATATTTTTCTGCTTGAAAGCCAGGGAACCTTTCATAAAAGGAGTTTCCTGGTGGTCAGGGAGGATTGTTATTATTTTATTGTAAAATTCCATTTCTTCAGATAACATTTCTTTCTGAGAGTATTCCTGAGCCATCTTATAAGAGGAACTTAAAAATAAATCCTGTAAAATATTAGAAGAAGGACATGTTTTTAAAGCATCTTCATAGGTTTTTATCGCATTATTTAAATCCCCTTTATCTTCATAGACTCTGCCAATAAATAAAATGATATCGAGCTGATTTTTATCAAGTTTATAAGCCTTTTCAAAATGTATTATGGCATCATTGAAAGCGCCTGTATATAAATAAAGTAAACCGAGATGAAATCTCACCTTAAGTCTGTCAGGTTCTTTTAGAAATTCCAGGACAAGTTCCTTGAGAGATGGATAATATAAATCCTTATTTTCAGGAAGAAGATCCCTGTAGCCGTCAATATTTTCTTCAATAAGACCGACTAAAAACCTTGCTACTTCACCGGTATTTCTCTTACTGGCAAGATCTATCAGGGATTTCTGAAGACTGTTTTTAACTGTTTTAGACTGGGTACTTTCATAAAGCTGAAACAATGGGTCTATAGCTCTTAAATCTCCAAGCTTACCAAGAGCCCACGCAGAATTTACCGTGACATACTCATCGTCCTGGGAAAGAGACATTATAAGAGGTTCTATAGCACGATTATCACCTAAATCTCCGAGTGCACTGGCGGCATTCCTTCTGTTTTCATCATGAGGGTCAGATACAAGAATATTAATTAAATGAGGAACTATTTTTTTATCCTTTGAACCTTTTGACATAGAAATAATTTTTTTTGCATCCATTCCAGTATAAGGGTCTTCCTGCTGCCTCTGTGACGGAGACACCTTGATTTTTCGTATCAGATACTGAGATGATTTATCTATCTTAATCAAACCCATAAGGGTCTGTTTCATTTCTAAAGCAGATTTAAATCGCTCTTCGGTTTTAATTTTGACGGAAGTCATTACGACTGCATTTACTCTGTCTGAAATATCAGGCCTGTATTTACTGAGAGGCGGTATGGAAAAAGGAATAGGCGGAGAACCGGTAAGTAAATGATACATGGTAGCACCGAGGGAATATATATCGCTTCTTGCCTCAGGTTTTCCCCTGTATTGTTCGGGAGACATATAACCGACTGTTCCTATGGCAGTCTTGGTAATGGATATATCTTCAGTACTCTGCAGGGTTCTGGCTATACCAAAATCTATCAGTATGGCTTTATTATCACTGTTCCTTATCATTATATTCGATGGCTTCATATCCCTGTATATTATCTGGGGAGTTCTGCTATGAAGATATTCCAGCACATCACATATCTGAATACTCCATTCCACTACTTCTTCTTCAGGAAGGCCTTCCTCCCCTCTTTCGGAAGCTATAGTGCTTAAATCCTGCCCTTCTACGAAATCCATAACCAGATAATACCTGCCTCCGATAGAAAAATAATCAATAACGGAAGGAAGGTTGGGGTGACGCAATTCAGACAATATGTTGGATTCTCTTTTAAATCTTTTTATAGCTTCCTGCTGTTTTGTTTCATCCATAGAAAAATTTATTAATTCTTTTACTGCATATATGTCAGACGAATCCTTTGTCCTGGCTTTATATACCGACCCCATACCACCACTTTTTATTTTATTTAAGATTTCATATTTATCTAAAAGAATAGAACCCTGAACAAGAGGTTTGAATTCTCTGGGGACTTCATCTAAAATAAAAGAGGTACCGCATTCACTGCAAAACTTTGCATCTTTCTTATTCTCTACACCACATTCAGGACACTGAAGCATATTAAATTACCTCTTACGCTTATCCCTGGATTTTTTAACAGGTTCAGGTGTATCTTTCTTCTTAAAAAGTTCTTTTATAGTGGAGAAGATTTTAACAAAGATATTTTGCTGAAGGTCTTTTATATATTCCTGAGCTTCCTGTGCATATCTTCTGCTGCCATGTTCCAGATATTCCGTAAAATATTTAAGAGCTTCTTTATTATTTTTCTGTTTTATAGCAATAAGGCCATGAAAAAACGGAGTATCAATATGGTCAGGGAAATCGTCTACAATCTTATTATAACCTTTAAGCTCATCATCAAAGAGACACCTCTTGGCATCTTCCCTGGCAAGGTCATAATAGGCATTTATCAACAGATCATATGTTTCCTTATAAGAAGAATCTAACTTCATAGCCATTTCAAAATTTTCTATTGCCCTGTCAAGCTCTCTTTTTTCCTGATAAATTTTTCCGATAAAAAGAAGAGAAGCAGGCTGTTTTTTTTCTTTCATCCACCTGTGAGCTTTTTCAAAATGATTAAGAGAATAATTCTTCTGACCTTTTGAGTAATAAATAAGTCCGAGATGAAACTGAACAGTTACACGATCGTAATCTCTTATAGTCTCAATTAACAGATTTCTCAGAGAAGGAAAATAAAGAGAACTGTCATCGGGAAGAATATGGGCATATTCAGTAAAATCCTCATCAATAAGATTAAAAAGAAACCTTACTATTTCACCGTTCTGCCTCCTGCTTCCAATTTCTATAAGGGCACTTTTTATAGAATCTTTTACTTTTTTACTTACATCTTTTTCATAAAATTCAAAGAGTGCTTCCGTAGCTTTTGTATCTCCTAATTTACCAAGGGCCCACGCCACATGAGTCAGGACGTGCTCCTGTTCTTCCCCTTTTAGAGACTGTATCAAAGGCTCAACGGCTCTATCATCTCCGAATTCTCCAAGACTTGTAGCAGCAGATCTGCGATTTTCATCATATGGGTCATGGAGTAAAATATTAATTAAAGGGTCAACTATTCTTTTATCTCTGGCACCTTTAGCCATAGCAACAATTTTTTTAGAATCAAGTCCCGTATAAGGATCATCTGCAGTACGGCTCACTGCAACAGAAGCTTTTAATCCTCTTGCCGCAGATGGTTTTTCTCTAATAGAAGGTGCAGGAGTCATATCAAAACCGTCTACATCATCAGGGTTAAAAATCAGATCATCAATAGAGAGTTCTCCCGAGAGTACCCGGTACATTTCTTCTGCAGAAGAAAATCTATTTTCAGGTTTTAAACTCAATGATTTCTGTATTACCCTTTCCATCCAAGGAGAAACATCAGGTCTGAGTTCCCTTACAGGCGGGAACTTAAAAGGCATACTTTCTTCTGCTACCAGAAGAAAATGTACGGTAGCTCCTAAAGAATAAATATCACTCCTTGGTTCAGGATGTCCCTGGTATTGTTCCATAGGTGCATAGCCAAGGGTGCCGACAACTGTCTTCTGAGTATGACTCTGAAGATTAACATTTCTTGCCAGTCCGAAATCTATAAGCATTATACGTTTGTCGCTATCTCTCAGGATAAGATTGGACGGTTTTAAATCTCTGTGCAATATTGGCCTTGGCTGAGTATGCAGATAATCCAGTACATCACATACCTGAAGAGACCAGTCCAGGACAAGTTCTTCACTTAACCCTTTTCCACCTGACTCAAAAATATAGCTATATAAATCCTTACCCTTTATATAATCCATAACCAGGTAATATTTATCTTCTCCCGTATTAAAATAATCTATTACTCTCGGTATGGACGGATGATTTAAACCGGCAAGTAATTTAGCTTCTTCCATAAAGCGTTTGATTATATAATCTTTCTGTCCGCCCTGGGTAGAAGTATTAAACATTTCCTTCACTGCACAGTGTTGATGCAGTCTCGTATCAAAAGCCAGATAAACTGCTCCCATACCTCCGGCTTTTAAAGCTTCCATAATTTCGTATCTATTGTCCAGTAATGTTCCTGCAGGTAATCCATTGACAAAAAAACCACAATCAAGACATACATCATTTTCATCATAATTTGATCCACCGCAGTTGGAACAAATAATAGCCATTTAACTTTTATAACCTTTCCCATGAAGCGTGACGCGTGACGCGTAACGGGTAAATCCTTTTAATCGTAACGCATAAATTCTATAATATTATATCAGAAAAATTCTTTAAATCCAATAAGTAAAGATTTTGTTTTTTTATGACAACCCCTGAGTTCACTTTTTCTGAAAATCTTACTCCATACCAAGAGCCAGGAGAAGTATATGTAAAAACATCACCATTTCCGTAGAATTTTCTACTGTGCCATAAGATATGTCCTGGCCGGAAAGAATATTTCCCCGTTTACTGGCTACAAATCTGTCTATGCCCTGCAATATTTCAGAAGCTCTGTCATCTAAAAATTTCACTTTCCCCTTTGCAGGTATATTTATACAGAGACCTGTAATCTTTATATTCTGCCCTGTGCCCGGAATAATACCGCTTTCCATTTTCATAACTTTCGGTTTAAAAGAAACTTCAGATAGAAGTCCCATTAATTGAATCTGAAGAACGGGAACTGAAAGATTATACATGCCCTCTCTATGGGCATTAAGACAATCTATAAATATCTGGCATCTTTCACCGATTACATCACATGTCAATAAAAATTCTTTCGTATGCTCAATCCATTCAGACGATCTATGAAACAATAATAGACCTTCTGTCAGTGAAATTTTTTCGCCTTTTTTCGGGTAATGAAACAAAATAAAATCCATTACTTTTACTAGCATGGTTCTGCAGACTTTTTTCCATGTATCGGGCAGCATATCAGAAAGAAACTCTATCTGTCTGTCTGAGAGACGGCAGGCTAAATCATGCCTCACATCATCTTTTAATATGTTACTAAAAAAATCTTCCCTGTCTTTAAATTCACTTTCAATCAGACCAATAACATCTAAATTAAGGCCGAACAAAAAAAGTCACCTCTTTAGTAAATCGTGACGCGTAATGCGTAATGCGTAATGCGTGCTCTCACCGGTAATGGGCGAACACGGTTCGCCCCTGCGCACCCTTCATATCAGGGCGTTTAATAAAACGCCCCTACTCACTTTTCACCCTTCATTTTTCACTTTTCACCCAATTCATCTTTTATCGAAAGATAAATTTTATACACATCATTCTTTGAAACACCTGTAACAGAAGCTACTTTCTTGATTGCTTCTTTACCATAAAAACCTTCGGAATAAAATATTCTAATATGTTTCTTAATTTCCTCTTCATCTGCTGTATAAACTTCTTCTTTTCCAGAATAACCTTCAACAACAAGTGTAATCTCACCAATAACCTGCCTGTCGGTTAAAAAATCTATTAAAAGAGAAGTTTTCCCGCGCCAGCATTCTTCAAACTTTTTCGTAAGCTCTCTGCCAAAGAAAAGTCTTCTGTCTCCCCATATGTCAAGAATATCTTTCAAATCATCACAGACTCTGTGGGGAGAGAGAAAAAAGACAAGTGTTCTCATTTCATTTTTCAAATCCCTGAGTTTTTTTCTTCTGCTTTTCCCATCTCTCGGTAAAAATCCTTCAAAGACAAAGGTATTACAGGGAAGACCTGATAAAACAATAGCTGTTGTAAGACTTGATGGGCCGGGAACAGCAATCAGCGGAATGTCTTCTTCTATGCACCTGGCTATAAGTTCTTCTCCCGGATCTGATATACCGGGCATACCCGCATCTGACACAAGAGCTATATTCTTACCTGATTTAAGCCAGCCCATGATCTGGTCGATTTTACCCTTGCTGCTGTATTTATGATAACTTGTAAGGTGGGTTTTTATATTATATTTTTCTAAAATCTTAACTGTTCTTCTCGTATCTTCAGAAGCAATTAAATCTACTTCCCCGAGTATTCTGATGACACGAAAAGTTATATCCTCCATATTACCTATGGGAGTGCCACATATATATAAAGTTCCGTTTTTTTCAGTATTTGTTTCCACGTTAAAAAATTATAACATGTTACCGGTAACGCGTGACAGGTCATGCATGTCACGCGTTACGCGTTACGCGTTACGCCTTCATCCCCGATTCTTCTTTATTTCCGCTCCATATCTCAGAAAGTACAGTATAATCAAGAATTTCATCTTTATCAAAAAATATAGAAATTTCTCTTTCTGCATTTTCAGGGCTGTCAGAAGCATGAACGATATTCAACTGGACACTTGTAGCGAAATCACCTCTGACTGTTCCCGGAGCAGCTTCTTCCGGTCTTGTGGCTCCAATAATCTTACGAACAAGGCCTATAACCATTCTCCCTTCAAGCACCATAGCTACCAGGGGGGAAGATGTCATAAATTGAACAGTCGGCTCATAAAAACTTTTTCCCTTATGAGGAGCATATAATTCTCCCGCCTTTTCAGAAGAAAGTTTTATAAGTTTGAGAGCCGCCACCTTGAGTCCTTTCTCTTCAAATCTGGATATAACTTTGCCAATCAAACCTCTCTGCACTGCATCAGGTTTAATTATTAATAATGTCCTTTCCATATTTTCCTCCTTAACATATGTAAATAATATAATAAAAAATATACACTAGCAGGAAAAAAAAAGCAACTGTCGAATTTTGTTTAAAATTATAAAAACTATCTGTTTGTTTCATATTAATCTCTAAAATAATAGGTAGATATTTTTTGAAAGGAAGGGATAAAATAATGAACGGGAAAAAAGTGAAGCTGGAGTACAAATTAAAACAGGGTGATGTATCAAAATATAAAACTCTTGTAGAATCCAGCACAGAAATAACAGAAGAAGGGCAGACAAAAAGTATATCCTCCGTAATGGAAATGATGACAACTCAGACTATAAGCAGCGTATTTCCTGATGGTTCAATGAAGGTGGAGGTATCTATAGATTCTGCTTCTTTAAAAAGAGATGGAGAAGAAATCCCCGTACCCAGCGTAGGACAGACTATCCCTATGAAAATGAAGAAAAACGGAGAGGTGTCTCAACTTGGAGCTGGAGGAGCAGGCAGTGGACAGACTCATGCTTCCTTCCCTGAAAATCAGGTAGGTATAGGTGACGACTGGTCAGGTGAAAGCACAATAGAAATACCGGGAACAGACAAGACTGTTGTCCTGAAAACCAATCATGCCCTGGAAGCTTTTGAAAAAATGAAGAATCATGAATGTTCAAAAATTAATGTTTCCACTCCTGAAACTACCATACCTCTTCAGGAAGATGTGACTCAGACTATACTGGTAACAGGAACAACATATTTTGATCATAATGAAGGAAGACTCGTAAAATCAATTGCAGAAACCAAAACCTGGATGACCCTTCCTACAGGTCAGTCTGTAAATACTCTGACAAAGATGATTATAGAAATAGAAGGAGAGAAAAAAGTTGAGTCCAAAGGACCGGCAGTATCTTTAGATTTTGGTATGGGTGGAGGCTTTATGCCATCTATATAAAATATAAGGGGCTGTTTCAAAAGTATATATTTTTGAGACAGCCCCCATCCGAGGGGCACTTTAATTGTTTTTCCTATCAGAAAAGGCTTTTGCCAAGGTTAACCTGTTTCTTGAGATAATAAAGAAAAGATCAGATGGTTATCATGAAATCAGAACTGTTTTTCAGACTATTTCTCTGGCAGACGAGTTAATTTTAGAAAAAACAGATGAAGGTATAATTATCAACTGCCAGGATAATAATATACCATGCGATGAAAATAACCTGATATATAAAGCAGCAAAACTTATTAAAGAAATTTCAGGATATAATAAAGGAATCAATATAATTCTGAAGAAGAATATTCCTATAGCTGCAGGCCTTGGCGGCGGTAGCAGTGACGGTGCAGCTACTATCAGAGGATTAAATAAATTATTAAAACTCAATCTGACATCTTCTGAAATGTTAGAGGCTGCAGCCACTATCGGGTCAGATGTTCCTTTCCTGCTGGAAGGTGGGACTGTTCTGGCTGAAGGACGGGGAGAAAAATTAATAAAATTTCTTCCTACTCCTGATTTATGGGTAGTTGTAATCAAACCGGAGATTTCCGTATCTACTGGATGGGCCTATAAACAATGGAACCCCGGCATAAAGCAATGTGTAAATCTGGAGAATTTTATCAGTAACCTTAATAGAGGTAAAAATCTCTTATTCAATAGCTTTGAAGATATAATAGAAAAACACTACCCGGTAATAAAAACAATAAAAGAAAAACTGGATATGCTCGGTGTAACAGAACATCTGCTATCAGGGAGCGGTTCTTCTGTTTTTGCTTTAACAAAAGAATTGGAAATAGCGGAAAAAATTAAAGAAGAATTTAAAGAGTCCTGTTTTATAACAAAAACAGTGGGAAGATATTAATAAATAATTACCCGGTAAAACAATCTTACTCCTCGCGTAACGCCTTACGCGTCACGCGTCACTATAATAAAGGAATATAATATGAACCCTGTAAAAGCTGTAATACTGGCAGGCGGTAAACTGGATAGTTCTTTCAAAGATTACGGAGAAAATACTTTTAATAAAGCTTTTATAGAAATAAATAATCGCTTTATGGTAGAATACGTAATAGAAGCTTTAAAAAAAGCTTCTCTCGTAGAAGAAATAATACTGATGATACCTAAAAATATTGTAAAAGAAGAGGTAAAAAAGAATATTTCCGTAACTGTAATAGAAGACAGCGGAGAAAGCCTTGTTCAGACAGTAGTAAATAGCCTGAAATATATACCGTCAGATACTCAGAGATTACTTCTGGTTATGGCAGATCTGCCTTTATTAACAGCCGGAGCAGTAGACGATTTCGTGAGAAGGTGTTATGAAACAGACGGAGAATATTATTATTCTATTTTACGTAAAGAAGATATGGTAGAAAAATTTCCAGATGCCAGAAATACTTATATAAAATTAAAAGATGGTATTTTCTGCGGTGGCGGCCTGGTAATGTTGAAACCTGAAATATGTGATAAATACAGAACAGAACTTATGGATAAAATGACACAGGAAAGAAAAAAACCTCTGGAAATGGCAAGAATGCTGGGAGCAACAACATTGCTTAAAATTGCAACACGACAGGCTACAAGAAAAGATCTGGAGAAAAGAACTTCAGAATTATTTAAATGTAAAACTATATCTATAATAACCCCTTACACTGAAATAGGAATAAATGTAGATAAGCCCGGTGAACTGGAACTTGTTCGTTCTTTATATAAACAGGATAATCTGGCAAACTAATTTGGAAGGTAGGTCATTATGGCAGAAAAAAAGGTAAAAGTCATATCACAGTTACTGGGATATGTAAAAGGTGCACTTGCCGGCATAATAATAAGTCTCAAAGGTGAAGAGATAGAAGTCAGTACAAGAAAGACTATTTCAGATCCTGCCTTTGTGAGAGGAGAACTGGCAATAATTCTTAAAATAGCCAATTCTCTGGCAGAAGATCTCAAAATGGGTCCTGTAAGAGAACTTATTATATCATTTGATGCTTATAGTATCATATCTTTAATGATAAGAGATAATTATGCTCTGATTTTATTTCTTGATGACAGTGCAAGTCTCGGACTGGCAAGGAAAAAAATGGGTGCTGTAATACCAGAACTGGAAAAAGAACTTTATCCGTAATAAATAAAAATATTATTTAATTTTAATAAAAAGTTCCCAAAAAAAATAATGAAATAATTTTTTTTAGTGAAAGGAGGGAATACCTGTTTTTATTAACAAAAGCAGGTTTTAACAATGGCATCCTCACCAGAACAGGTATTGGAAGAATTATTAAGTGTCCCTGGAGTTGAAGCAGCAGTTGCTTCTGATAAAGACGGATTATTGCTGGCAAGCGCAGGAATAAAGGAAGATGACGTAGGAAGTGATATGGATGCTTTAGGCGCAGTAGCTTCTGGAGCATTGAGTTCTGCAGAAATGGTAGGAGAAGAATTCAAAAAAGGCATTTTAGAAAGAGTTGTCCTGGAATATGATCAGGGTAAAGTTATTTTGCA
>DAIOEN010000100.1:0-1496 GCA_036746235.1 Vulcanimicrobiota bacterium
TTTCAGGGTAAGGAAATAATTTATTTTGATTATGAACTTGGAAGAATGATAAAATCAATTTTAAAGATGAGAATTGTGTCAAATATTTTCGGTATTACCTTTGATCTTCAGGTAAATACCACCAATATATAATATTATATTGCTGAATTTATGAGAGAAGGGAATTTTACCGGTATGGGGGAACAGGTACAGGAACAGTTGAATGAAGAATTGATTGTTATAACCAGAGAAATTACATCTGCAATTTCCTCCAATCTTTCCAGTGATACAGGAAAGATATTTACAGTTTTCCTTACTACAATTGAAAGATTTATATCTTTTAATCATGCCTGTATTGCATTGATTGGAAATAATGGCAGGAGGGTGAAATTTTTACTTTCCAATGAAAATAAAGAAATTAAATTTGAAAGTGGTATTTATATTCCACCTGAAGGTACTGTCAGTGGCTGGGTTATTTCAAATAAAAAACCGTTTTTTTCAGGTGAACTGAAAAGAGACATTTTCCCTGAAAGTGCTGTTATGGAGAGTTCCAGAAATCAGAATTCATGCATAGCAGTCCCTGTTCATTCAAATAATAATTTTATAGGCTCTTTTACGTTATGGAATGAGGAGAAAAATAAATACAGAGAAAGAGATCTTTTAATACTGGAGTATTTATCAGGTTTCCTTTCCATTGCAATAGAAAGTTCCAGGCTTTACAGAGAAGCAAAAGAAAGTGAAGCAGAACTTGCTGCTCTGGTTCAGGTTGGCGAGACTCTATCCTCTACTATGGACCTCGATCTATTAAGCAGAACTGTAATAGAAGAACTTGACAGGGTAATTTCCTTCCCTTATGCAGGTCTTTATCTTTATGATGAAGACAGCGGTAATCTTACCCTTGTTGATGCAAAAGGAGTGGAAGGAGAAGAACGGAGAATAAGTCAGGAAGAATTAATGAACCGTCATCCGGGGTGGGTGATAAAGAATAAAGCCACGCTGCATGTAAATGATGTTTCCTGTGATGAAAGAGTTCGTTTCCCTCTTACGTCCGATTATGAAATCCCTTCGTCACTCTGTTATGTCCCCATGTTATATCAGGGTAAGTGTTATGGTATAATCGGTCTTGCAGGTATGAAGAAAAATTATTTCACCTCCGATCATGTAAGACTTGTTACTGCTGTGGCAAAACAGGTTGCTATCGCTTTTTCCCGGGCCCATCTGTATCAAAAAGAAAAAGAAATGGTCTGTAAATTACAGGATGCAAACAAACTTAAAGATGAATATATTGCCAATGTAAGCCACGAATTAAGAACCCCTCTTACTGCAATTATAGGATTTTCCTACCTTCTTAAAGGAGGTCGTCTCGGAGCTATTTCTCCTGTTCAACTGGAATTAATTGAAGATATACTTACCAGTTCTCAAAATATGTTACATCTGGTAGAAGATCTTCTCGATCTGTCGAAACTTCAGGCAAAAAAGATAAATTTGAATAAGAAAGAGACAGATCTCAAGGTTAT
>DAIOEN010000100.1:1596-25202 GCA_036746235.1 Vulcanimicrobiota bacterium
AACTTCAGGCAAAAAAGATAAATTTGAATAAGAAAGAGACAGATCTCAAGGTTATAGTTCAGGAGGTTATAACAACTGCCAGGGTAATGGCAGAACTGGTAGAGGTAAGTCTTGAAACTTATTTTGATAAATCCTTTCCCCTGTTATTTGTCGATCCTGACAGATTAAGACAGGTAATATTAAATCTTGTGACAAATGCCATTAAATTCAATAAAGAAGGCGGTTATGTCAGGATTTATCTGAAAGATGAAACAGAATGTCTGCTCATAAAGGTTTCAGATTCAGGCGTTGGCATTAAGCCGGAAGATCAATCTGCTGTTTTTGAACAGTTTCGCCAGGTAGAAGGGAGCGGAACAAGAAGGTTCAGGGGTACAGGACTTGGCCTTTCCATATCCAGACAGTTGATTGAGCTTCATGGCGGCAGTATTTTACTTGACAGTGAGGTCGGAAGAGGCAGTACTTTTACTATAGTACTGCCAAAGGATCAGGTAAATATAAAAGAACATACAGATAATCTGCCTTCCATTACAGTGGGCTTGGAAGAGAGTATTGTAGATGAGAAAGTAGAAGAAAAAGAGAAAAGAAGTGTATTGCTGGTAGAAGATGATAAATCCATAAGGAAAATGGTGGAATTTCTATTTAAAGATGAATTTAATTTTATATTTGCCAGAGATGGCATTGAAGGTCTCGGACAGACCCTGAGATATATGCCTGATCTCATACTTATGGATTTAGCTCTTCCCAATATGGACGGATATGAAACTACAAAGATTATAAAGTCCATTGAAAGAACAAATAATATACCTATAATAGCCTTTACCGCAAGAATTACAGAAGAGGATATGGATAAAGTTGCCCTCTGTTCTTTTGATAAAATAATAAATAAGCCTTTTGATCCCACAAGGCTGGTAGGTGAAATAAGAGAATTTTTATCTAAAAGGAGCCAGGCCTGAAAGGAATTAAATGAAAATTGCATTTTTATTCACTTTTCACTTTCTCTGAATATTCTATGAGAAATTTCTTTTTCCATTGTATATAAAATCACCTGTCATTTTTAAACATAATCAAAGATTGACTTTTTGTCTGAGATAACTTATACTGAAGTAATAATTTAGACTCTTATGAATAGATTTACTTTTATAACAGTAATTTTAATATTTATCTTCCTGTTTCCCCGTATGATACAGGCCGCAGAGCCTGTATCGGTAAAAGGGACTATAGTGAAGATTGACGTTTCAGGGATGATACTAAAAAAAGCAGATGCCAGAGAGATTAGCTTTCACCTTTCTGATAAAACTATTTTTGTAAAAGAAAACCTGATCTGTAATGTTGATGATTTTGTTCTTGGTGACACTGTGTATTGTTTTTACGATCCTTCTGTTTCATCTAAAGAAATACTTGCTCTGATAGATAGTAAAAGCGGAGATTCTATGTCTGGAGAGACAAACAGTAACTGGTTATTACTCCTTCAAAAAGCTTTTTACGGAGAAAAAGAATCTTTGAGAGGAACTGTAAAAAAGGTTATAAAAGGAGAGGCTATAGTAAGAATTCTCACAGAAAATAATATAGAAGAAGAGTTATATATAATGAAGGATCTATTATTTTTTGATAAAAACCGGCTTGTTGACTTTTCATGGGACAGGTTAAAAAAAGGAACTCTTCTCGAAGTTATTGGATACAGGAAAAATAAAAAATTAAATGTTTTTTACATAGAGCTCTGTGATGGGGTAAAAAATAATGGTTTCAACAGTAAATTCGGAACATTTACAGGTGAAATATCTTCTCTGGACCTTAAAAATCAAATAATTGAAATAAAAAATTCTGAAGAAAAAAAAATGAAATTTAAAATTACAGGTGATACAGTTCTTTTTAACTGGGATATATGTGAAAAGATAGATTTTAAAGATTTACTTAAAGGACAAAAAGTAAAGATAGAAAGTATTGTTTCATTGAATAATATAGGTGAAGCTATTATTTTAGAAGTTGGCGATGAGGAACTTTATTATTAATAGCTATTGATATTCTTAAAAATACAAGTTAGAATACTAAAACTGATAGGAATGGAGGTGTATGAAGAAATGGCACTTCTTAAAGAAGAAAAACAGACAATAATTGATGAGTATAAGAAGCATGAGAGAGATACCGGATCTGCAGATGTTCAGATAGCTTTGCTTACAAAACAGATAAACAAGCTGACAGACCATCTGACCAGTTTTAAGAAAGATCATCATTCTCGCAGAGGTCTTCTCATGAAGGTTGGTCGCAGAAGAAGACTGTTAAATTATCTCAAAAACGTTGATCTGGAGAAATACCGCGGTCTCATAAAGAAGTTAGGATTGAGAAAATAAAATAAGAGCTGGTATAGTTTTACTGAGTTTTCAATCTGATTACTTTATCTGTACCAGCTTTATTTTTAATTGATTGAATTAAGGAATATATATTTATATTAAAGAATAAAAAATTAAGAAGGAGGTAAACCTGGCTTGTTTTTCCTTTATTTCAGCATACATGCAGGAAAAAGGAAAATATTTTATGAAACTGAAAATCAGGTATGGCTACTGATGTGATTGAAGCCAGGTTTTAGTTAAAGGTCAATTATGGTAGAAGAAATTGGAATTGAAGGACAGAAGGTACAGGAAACAAATGAAATTCTTGAAACAAAGAAAGAACTTCAGATAGAAGAGGTAGTTAATGGTAATGAAATACTGGTAGAAGCAAAGATTGCAGGCAGAAGTCTTATGCTTCAGACAGGAACTCTGGCCAAACAGGCAAATGGTGCTGTAGTTGTAAGATATGATGACAGTTTAATCCTTGCCACATGTGTTGCATCAGATAAACCTAAAGAAGGAATAGATTTTTTTCCTCTCACAGTTAATTATGAAGCAAAATTATATGCCGCAGGTAAGATACCCGGCGGATTTTTTAAACGTGAAGGAAAACCAAGCGAAGATTCTATCCTTGCGTGCCGCTTGATTGACAGGCCCATAAGGCCTCTTTTCCCTGAAGGGCTCCGAAATGAAGTTCAAATTGTTACTCTTGTACTCTCAAGAGATGCAAATGAACCGGATATTGTAGCTCTCATCGCAGCATCTGCTGCCCTCTGTGTTTCCGATATACCTTTTTACGGACCTGTCGGAGGAGTAAGGATTGGTCTTATAGATAATGAATTAATCATAAATCCTACAAGTGAACAGCTCCTGAAGAGTGACCTTGATCTGGTAGTATCAGGTACCAAAGATGCAATAACTATGGTTGAAGCCAGATCAAAAGAAGTGTCGGAAGAAACTATAATAAATGCTATTGAAAAAGCCCATGAAGTTATAAAAGATATAGTAAAATTACAGGAACGTCTTATAGAGTTATCCGGTAAAACTAAAGCTGACTTTCCACTTTTTCAATATAATAAAACTCTTGAAAAATTAATGAGAGAACATTTTTGCCAGGAACTTCTGGAATCTATGCAGATTAAGAAAAAACAGGAACGATTGAATGCCATAGATAGAATTAAGCCGGAAAGGCTTATACCTGTTGTAGAACAACTTCCTGACGAAGAAGAACGGAAAACATTGCTTGCACTTCTGCAGGCAGATAAACCTATAGATTTTAATACTATCCTCGATATATTAAAGGAAGAACAGCTCAGAAAACTTATTTTAGAGGAAGGTAAACGTCCTGATGGCCGTGGATTTGATGAAATAAGACCGCTGGATATAAAGGTCGGTCTCCTGCCGAGAACACATGGAACAGGACTTTTTACAAGAGGTGAGACTCAGGTAATGACAGTCCTCACACTCGGTACTATAAGCGAAGTTCAGATAATAGATGACCTTCGTCTTGAAGAATCCAAGAAATTTATGCATCAATATAATTTCCTGCCATTCTGTGTCGGTGAAACAGGAGGCATGAGAGGCCCCGGCCGTAGAGAAATAGGACATGGCGCTCTTGCAGAAAAAGCCCTTACATGTGTAATACCTTCTGAAGAAGAATTCCCCTATACTATTCGTCTTGTGTCTGAAGTACTTGAGTCCAACGGTTCTTCTTCTATGGCCAGTGTGTGCGGAAGTACTCTTGCTCTTATGGATGGCGGTGTGCCTATTAAAGCGCCTGTGGCAGGTATAGCTATGGGACTTATTACAGGCACTGATAGAAATGTCATTTTAACAGACATTCAGGGTTTTGAAGATGCTTTCGGTGAAATGGATTTCAAGGTGGCAGGTACAAGAGAAGGTATCACCGCTTTACAGATGGATATAAAAATTCATGGTATCTCAAGAGAACTTATGAATCAGGCTTTAGATAAAGCTAAAAAGGCAAGATTCTTTATACTTGATTTCATACAGAGCGCAATGCCTGCTTCAAGAGAAGATCTATCTCCCTATGCTCCAAGGGTTATCAGTATGTCAGTACATCCGGATAAAATCAGAGAGATCATTGGCCCGGGCGGTAAGATGATAAATAAGATTATAGCCGAAACAGGAGCCAAGATTGACCTTGAAGATGACGGCAGAGTCTTTATTTCATCTCCTGATAAAGAAGCAGGACTTAAAGCCAGAGCTATGGTTGAAAATATCATAAAAGATGTAGTAGTGGGAGAAGAATATAAAGGTAAGGTTGTTAAGATTGCATCTTTTGGTGCTTTTGTTGAGATTGCTCCTGGAAAAGAAGGACTTTTACATATTTCCAAACTTTCTTCCAAAAGAGGTGCCAGAACTGAAGATGTTGTTACAGTAGGGCAGGAGCTTGAAGTAAAGATTGCAGAAATAGATTACCAGGGCAAGATAAATCTTGATCTCAAAAATGGTATGCCTAAAAGCAGTTATAGCTCTCAGTCCAGACCACCATTAAGAACAAGGGATAATTCAAGAGGAATGGACAGAGACAGGGACAGGGATAGAGACAGGGATAGAAGCAGAAGCAGAGGACCTGTGAGAGATTCTTCCGGAAGAGGAGAAGACAGGTTTGGCAGTGGTAGTGTAAGAAATCGCTACAGATAATAATTGGTTCTGCTGGTTTCTACCACACTCTGAATCAATAGGTAAGACCGGAGAAGAAAATTAGAGAATGTAAGATATTTTGTGTAAACTGACAGGATTTTTCCGGAGGTTTACACAAAATGTATTACACATCCGGAAATTTTTGAAAGGTTCTACAGGTTTGTATCATAAGGAAATTTTACCAAATGGCATAGTAGTAATCACAGAGGAAGCTCCTCTGTTTATGTCAGCGTCTATTGGAATATCACTTAATACTGGCAGTCGCTATGAAGAGCCTGTACAGGCAGGTGTGTCTCATTTTATAGAACATATTCTGTTTAAAGGCACTGAAGGGCGGACTGCCAGGGAAATTTCTGCTGCCATAGATGCAGTAGGGGGCATTCTCAATGCTTCATGCGGTAAAGAATTTACATGCTTTTATGCAAAAGTGGTAGATAAAGATTTACCCCTTGCCGTAGATGTCCTTATGGATATGTTGCTCAATTCTCTCTTTAATTCTGCCGATATAGAGAAAGAAAGAACAGTCATTCTGGAAGAGATAAAATCTATTGAAGATTCTCCGGGAGATTATATTTTCGATCTCTATCTGAAGTCAATGCTGAATAATCATCCTCTTGCTATTATGACTTCAGGTGACAGAGATTCAGTACTTAAACTCGGCAGAAATGAAATACTGTCATATTTTGAACAAAATTATGTTCCATCTAATATTGTCATTTCAGTGGCAGGTAATATAAAACATGAAAATGTTTTAAAGCTGTTAAGAGGTTATTTAGCAGATTTTAAAGGTACACAAAAGAAGGTCTCTCTTTTTGCACCTGTATTTACTAATACTGTAAATGTGAATTTCAGAGACTGTGGGCAGGTACATCTTTCTATGGGATATCCCGGTATATCTGTAAAAGATGAAAGAAGATATACTGCAATCGTTCTGGATAATATACTTGGCGGAACGGCAAGTTCAAGGCTCTTTCAGAAGATACGTGAAGATCTTGGACTTGCCTACAGCGTTTATTCTTTTCAGTATAATTTCCTGGACTCAGGGCTTTTTTCTTTTTATGCAGCCACTTCAGTAGAAAATATTAAAGATGTTATAAATCTTATCATTGCAGAGATTGATAAACTCTGCGAAGACGGGATTATAGATGAAGAACTGCAAATTGCTAAAAACTATGTCAACGGAGGGATGCTCCTCGGACTTGAAAGTACAAGTAATCGCATGTTTCGTATAGCAAAGTCGGAACTGGTCCATAAACGTATTATTCCTGTAGAAGAAATCCTGGAAAAAATAAATCTTGTTTCCAGAGAAGATGTTTTATCACTGGCCCGTTCTATATTCGATAGAGAAAGACTTTCCATATGTCTTCTCGGGCCTGTTAATAATAATATGAATTTTTCTGAATTTATGGCATAGTACCGTAGAAAATTTAGCCACTTTTATAAGATGCTCTTCGTTAAAAGTGAGTGGTGAGTAGTGATTGGTTAGTAAAAGTGCTCCACTTCACTGCTCACTGCTCACTACTCACTGATTTTTACTCTAACAACAACGACGTATGAGAATTTGTTTCTTCCGTCACGTGTTACGCGTTACGCGTTACGATTCTCATATAAATATTTATGTGTTACCACAGGAGGTACTTTATGAATCCCGTAAAAATTATACTCACCGGCGGATGCGGGCAGATGGGAAAACAACTCATAAAAACATTTACTGAAGAACAGGATATAATATTAACAGGAGTTATAGATAAAAAAAATACAGGTATTGATGCAGGCACTGTAGCAGGTATACGTGAAACAGGAATTAAAATAACAGACAGTCTTGAAGAAACACTGAAAGACGGCGGAGAGGAAATCCTTGTGGATTTTACCTGTCATGATGCTGCATGTAAACATATAGAAATAGCTCTTTCACGGGGATTTTCTGTAGTTTCCGGAACTACCGGCTTCAGTGATAAGGAACTGAATGATTTTAACAGAGAGGCAGAAAAAAGAGCAATTCCTTTATTTATAGCTCCCAATTTTGCCATAGGAGCAGTATTAATGATGAAATTTGCAGCGACTGCTTCCCGTTATTTTTCTTCTGCAGAGATAATAGAACTTCATCATAACAGAAAAAAAGATGCTCCTTCCGGGACATCTATGTTAACAGCCAGGGAAATGTTAAGTAATTTTTCTCCTGCTCCTCCTCTGGTAGAAGAAAAAGAGTTACTTCCTTCTGCCCGCGGAGCCGATATGAATGGAATAAGAATACACAGTGTAAGGCTTCCGGGATTTGTAGCCCATCAGGAAGTTCTCCTCGGAGGCACGGGAGAAATTCTTTCTATAAGGCATGACAGTATGGGAAGGGAATCCTTTATGAAAGGTGTCATCCTTGCTGTAAAAAAGGTTAAAACTCTTCAGCCGGGGCTCACTTTTGGCCTTGATAAATTACTTGAACTTTAAAAGGTGGGATTTTGTATGAAACTGGTAGTTCAGAAATTCGGTGGAACCTCTGTCGCACAGCCTTTATTTCGGGAAAAGGTTGTGGATATGATAATAAAAACAAAAGAAAAAGGATTTTTTCCGGTAGTTGTAGTGTCTGCATTGAGATATGAGAAATGTCCTTATTCGACAGATGCACTCTTAAAGCTGGCAGAAGATTTTTCTCATATGGATTGCAGAGGAGAACTGGATTTACTTTCTTCCTGCGGAGAAACTATTGCATGTCCTCTTGTTTCCATGCATCTTATGAAAACAGGACACATTGCAAAATCCTTTACAGGATTTCAGGCAGGTATTATAACAGATGAACAGTTCGGCCATGCTTCTATAAAAAGAATTGAAACTGACATGTTAAGATCATGGATAGATAAAGGCGTAATTCCTGTTGTAGCAGGTTTTCAGGGTATTACGGAAAACGGTAATATAACCACTCTCGGAAGAGGAGGCTCTGATACGACTGCTGTAGCCCTGGGCCATGCCTTCGGCGCTGAAAGGGTTGAATTTTATAAAGAAGTTGATGGTATAATGACTTCCGACCCTTATATTGTTCCTTCTGCTGTAAAACTGGATGAAATCGGCTTTGATGAAATAGGAGAAATGACCTGCTGCGGTTCAAAGGTTCTGGAATCCAGTTCCGTAGAAATGGCCAGACGTTTAAATCTTCCTCTCGTAGTAAAGAATACATTCAATCCTGAAAGTTCCGGTACATTTATAGGTGAAAAAACAGATCCCGTGTATTTTACGCGGCCCGTCACTTCTATAGCCCATATCAGCAATGTAGCTCAGATACATATAGAACTCCCTATAGAAGCAAATGGCGGGAAAATAGAGGAAATATTCAACTGTCTTTCACATAACGGTATAAGTCTTGATTTTATAGCCCTTAATCCCAATGATCTTCTTTTTATTGTAGACATGAAACAGGTAGATAAGACTTCTTCTACCATTAAAGAACTGGGATGTTCCTTCAAAGTTGTGCCGAACTGTTCGAAGATTTCTGCAGTGGGAGCCGGCATGAGAGGCATGCCGGGAGTAATGAACAGGGCTTTCAGTGCTTTAAGAAGAGAAGGTATCAGGGTTCTCTGCTCTACCGATTCCCATATAACGATAGCTTTTCTTGTACATGGGCAGGATGAGAAGAAAACTATAAATGCGCTTCATAAAGAATTTATTCGTGACGCGTAACGCGTGACGCGTGACGGGTAATGCATGAAAAGTCACTATAAAAATAAGGAGGTGTGATGTGAGTAGTGAGCACTGAAATAGTGAGATGACTTTTCACTTTTCACTTTTCACTTTTCACTTTTCATGATATCTATAGACGGATCCTTCTGTGAAGGAGGAGGGCAGATTGTCAGAAATGCCCTAGCTCTTTCGACTATAACAGGCAGAGCTTTTGAGATTACAGATATAAGAAAGGGCAGAAATAAACCGGGTCTCAAGGCCCAGCATGTTCATGCTGTTAAAGCCCTTAAAGAACTCTGTAATGCAAAAGTTAAAGGAGGCAGTGAAGGTTCTCTGTATCTGTCATATAACCCTTCTGTTATAAAAGGTAAGGATTTGAATGTTTCTATAGGTACGGCAGGTTCAATTACCCTGTTACTTCAGGCTCTCATGCTTCCATGTCTTTATTCGGATAAAACTATGTTTATCACTCTCAGAGGAGGAACAGATGTTAAATGGGCAATGCCTTTCGATTATTTTAAAGAGGTTTATCTCCCTTATTTAAACATGTATGGTTCATTAAAAATACACGCTGTTAAAAGAGGATATTATCCTAAAGGAGGGGGAGAAGTGACTCTGGAAATAGTTCCTTCCGGCAATTTTGACTTTAGAAAAAGAGTCCCTCCTTTCCATGTGACAGGCAGGGGAGAGATGATTAAAATACAGGGAATTGTAAACTCATCTTCCGACCTGGAAACAAAATCAGTAGGGAAGAGAATTGCCGGAAGTGCTTTTAATGTTTTAAAAGATAATGGTTATAAGGCTGATATAGATGTTCAATATGGTCGGACCATGTCGTCAGGTTGCGGAATAGTGTTATGGGTTCAATTTAAAAATGATTCATCGTGGCCTGTTATAACAGGTGCCGATAAGCTGGGAGAAAGAGGAGTTACGTCTGAAGAAATAGGGAAGAAGGCAGCGAAAAAGCTTCTGGAGAGAATCAGGTGCAATGCTCCCGTAGATGAACATCTGGCAGATAATCTCATTATTCTTCTTGCCCTTACGGGAGGAAAAATAAAAGTAGAAAAAATAAGCAATCATACGAGATCGGCCATATACGTGGCAGAAAAATTTCTGGGGAAGATTTTTGATGTAAATGTTGAAGAAAATATTATATCGGTGAAGAGTGAAAAGTGAAAAGTGAAAAATGAAAAGTGAAAAGTGAAAAGTGAAGAGTGAAAAGCGAGCAGGGGGGAACCACTGTGTTCGCCCGGTACCGGTGAAAACACGCATCACGCATCACGCATCACGATAAAAAAAGGAGGAAACATATTATGATAAACTGGGGTCGTCTTTTTACCGCAATGGTAACACCATTTAATGAGAAAGGTGAAGTTGATTATTCTGTTGCAGGAGAACTGGCGAGAAAACTTGTCAGTGAAGGCTCTGACGGTATAGTGGTAGGAGGAACTACAGGAGAATCGCCTGCCCTCAGTGATAAAGAAAAATTAAAACTCTTCTGTACTGTCAAAGAAGCAGCCGGTAATGTAACAGTTATTGCCGGAACAGGTTCTAACTCTACAGAGCACAGTGTGGAACTTACTAAAGAGGCAGAAAAAACCGGAGTCGACGGAGTTATGGCTGTGGGACCCTATTATAATAAACCAACTCAGAAAGGCTTTATCGGGCATTTTTCTACTATAGCAAAAAATACGTCTTTACCTGTTATAGTCTACAATGTTCCCGGACGAACAGGAAGTAATATTTTACCTGAAACAGTGAAAAAACTTTCTTCTATTGATAATATTGTAGCAGTTAAAGAGGCAAGCGGTGATATTGATCAGATAAGTGAAATAATCAGTATGGTCGGCGGCAAATTGCTTGTTTACAGCGGTGATGACAGTAAAACCTTTCCTGTTATGTGTCTCGGAGGCCATGGTGTTATAAGTGTGGTATCACATCTTGTTGGCAGAGATTTGAGAAAAATGATAGATATGCTGGTATCAGGAAATTTAAGTGAAGCAAGAAACCTGCATCACAGGTTAATGCCAATGTTCAAAGGTCTTTTTATGATTACCAGTCCTATCCCTGTTAAAATGGCTCTTAATATGACAGGTTTTAAAGCGGGAGGTTTCAGACTTCCTCTTGTAGAAGCAGAAGAAGATGTTGTTGGTAAATTAAGAGCATTGCTTGAAGCATATAATTTACTTCACCAGTAAATATTTCAGTCGAATGTATATAAGAAATTCCCGTCACGCGTTACGCGTTACGCGTTACGCATCACGGGGCACTCATAGATAGGAGGCTTTTTCGTGGTACAACCCGAGTTGAAAACCATAGAGAAACCAAAAAAAAGAGCTGTCAGAAAAAGTAAAAGTGATAAAAAGAAAAAGGTTCAGGTGAAAACGTGGCACGTGCCTTCTGAGATAATAACTCTCTGTACCGGTTCTTTTTCTGTTTTTATTCTTTTTATTCTCCTTTTTTCAAGCAGGTCTGACCTGGTAGGTGCTCTGGGCATGACCCTGGGTAACGGTTTGAAAAATTTACTGGGACTCGGCAGCTTTTTCCTTGTTCCTCTGTTAACAGGACTTTCAATATTAATCTGGAAGAAAGCTCTTTCATTTAAATATATGGCAAGTGGCCTGGTATTTTTCCTTACCCTTACCCTTCTGATGGAATTATGTTCCGATACAGGAGGAATGTTTGGTCATGTTTCTCTGGCCTTTATTTCTACCTATGTCGGTATATACGGCGCAGGTCTTTTGTTATTTACCACTGCCGTTATATCTTTTATAATTCTGACAGGTATGAGATTTGCCAATGTACTTTCAATTTTCAGAATGATTTATATCTCCTGTATTCTTATATTCAAAAAAATTATTTCTCTCTTTGACTGGATTTTTTATATGGAAGAAGACGAATATGAGGAAGAGGAAATTGAAGAAGAACCTCCTCTGGAATTGAAAAAGAAAGAGAAGAAAAATTTTACTACGAGTTTTCAGGAAGCCCTTATTGATGAAAAGCCATCGGTAGAAGTGAAAAAGAAGAAAAATGTTCCTTCTCAGGAAGTATCTGTTGAAGAAGAACCTCCTCTGGAATTGAAAAAGAAGAATTTTCCTGCAGGTTTTCAGGAAGTTCTTATAGACGAAGATAAACAGACTGATAATTCCGTTCCGGAAGATAAAGAAGAACCTGTTGTAGAAGAAGAACAGGATAATACAGGTGAACCGCCTGAAAACGTATTTATAGATGAAGTGCAGTTTCCTGAAAAACCTTCCATAGAGGTGATAGAAGAGACTTTTGCCAGAGATTCTGCAGAGATACATAAGAATATGATACTGAACAGGGAATATGATACGGTTGTATCCGACACAGTTGAAAGGGAAGAAGAAGTTTCCAATGATTCTTCTCCTGACACTTATGACGAATCTTCTCCCGTATCAGATATAAATAAAGAAGAAAATAATTGTGATGACGAATATATTCCCCGCTTTATATGTGACGAAGAGAAAGAACTTGAACTGCCCGATCTTTCCATTTTGTTAGATAAAGAACCGGCTCCGTCCAATGATATACCTGAAGAAAAATCAGGTATAGCAGATCTTCTGGAAGAAACCCTTTCCAGCTTTGGCGTTAAAGCCAGAGTCATTCATCAGGAAGTGGGGCCTTCCATTACCCGTTATGAACTTCAGCCGGCAAAAGGTGTAAGAGTAAATAAGATTACAAGTCTTTCCGATGATATTGCCCTTGCTCTTGCCGCACTGTCAGTAAGACTTGAGGCACCCATACCGGGTAAATCCGCCATAGGTATAGAAATACCGAATAAAAACCCCAAAGGAGTATATCTCGGAGAAATACTTTCAAGTGTTGCTTTCCAGAAGAATCCCTCCAAACTCACAATGGGTCTGGGAAAAGATATAACGGGAAATGCTATTGTAGGAGACCTGGGTAAAATGCCCCATCTTCTTATAGCAGGAGCTACGGGAGCAGGTAAAAGCGTATGTCTTAATTCAATTGTTGCAAGTATTCTCTTTAAAGCAAGACCGAATGAAGTTCATTTTGCCATGATAGATCCGAAAAGGGTTGAACTGTCTGTTTATAAGACAATCCCTCATCTGGTATCTATAAACAGGGAACATCGCGTGGTTGTAAATCCTGCGGAAGCATCTGAGCTGCTTGACAGTGTCGTAAAAGAAATGGAAGACCGCTACAGACTCCTTGCAGAAAACAGGGTGAGAAATATAGCTGAATTTAATGCTCTTAATCCGGCAAAGCTCAGATTTCCAGCTGATATGGAAGAAGAACATTCCAATCTTGTAGGTATAGGAAGTAAATTCCCTATGCCCTATATAGTTGTCATTATAGACGAACTTGCAGATTTAATGATGGTTGCGCCGGGAGAAGTGGAAAAGAGCATATGCCGTCTCGCCCAGCTTGCAAGAGCCGTAGGCATTCATCTTGTTGTTGCAACACAGAGACCTTCCGTCAATGTTATTACAGGTATTATAAAGGCAAATATTCCTTCCAGAATTTCCTTTGCTGTGTCATCACAGATTGACTCGAGAACCATTCTGGATATGTCAGGAGCAGAGAAACTGATAGGGAAAGGTGATATGCTTTATCTTCCTGCAGGTGCTCTCAAACCCCAGAGGGTTCAGGGTGCCTATATAAGTCTTGAAGCAATAGAAGAACTTGTTGCTTTCTGGGAAACTCAGAGTCCTCCGGAGAATTTAACAGATTTTAAAGTAGATCTGGAGAAAAAGAAGGATAATACCCCGGAATTTGAGGCAGAAGACGAACTGCTGGAAGAAGCCATAGATATAGTTCTTGCTTCCCGTTCCGCCTCTGTTTCACAGCTCCAGCGAGCACTCAGAGTCGGCCATGCCAGAGCGGGCAGACTCATAGATATTATGGAAAAAATCGGTGTCGTAGGTCCATGGGAAGGAAGTAAAACCAGAAAGATCCTGGTTCCTGATAATCCTCTGAAAAGACGCAGAGAATTTGCCATGGAAGATACTATTGGTGATGATGAGTGTTAACAAAAATTTAACATAGAATTTTGCACAAACTGCGGTTTTTATGTTATATTTATATGAGAGTTGTAACGCTTAATGCGTAACGCATGACGGGAAGAATAGCTTCTCATATTGTGACCGAACCGGTCATGGCCGTTATTATATACTGAATAATTTTATTACTCAAGAGGAGTCTTATAATGAACTCTATTTCAAAAACATCTTTATCTCAATCTGCTGCTGTCAGAGAACAGAAAAAAACTCATAAGAAAAAGCTTCCGGTGGATAATGTTACTCTCGGAGAAAATCGTTCTTCTGAGATCTCAGATGAAAAGGAGTTCATCAGGAAATTACAGGAAAAAAAATCATCAAAATTAAACGATGTCGTAAGATGTTTCCTTGAAGCTCTTTCTTCAGGAGGGGGACTTTTTTCTCTTACCACTGAAGGCCTTATCATTATGGGGGCTATTTTGAGAGCTGCCCAGGGCAATCTTGCTTCTATACCTGTAATGATAGCGGATAAATTATCCGGTAAAGTGAAAGAACATAACGGCTTTAAAGCCTATAAGATTACCTCTATGAGTGAACCTTACGGAACAATTACAGATAAGAAGTTATCAGACATTTCTGCTTCCAAATGGCGCGGAGAACCTCTATGGTGCGGAGCAGGACTCTTTGAAGATAGTCATCTCATGGCAGTAGAGATAAATAAATCTGACGGAACTGATAAACTTAAACTGACTGGTAAGATTGACAGAGGTAAAGATGAGTTTATCAGAAAATTCTTTGAATCTTCACAGGCAATATATGAAGAAGGAACTTTTCTTACGGAAAAAGTAAAGATTTCAAAAGGGAGACTGTCCGAAAATGGCACAATGGAACAGACCGGAAACAGGTTTACTCTGACTCTTCCTTCAGGTATAACAATCAGTTACAGACCATATGAGAAAAATTATTCCTATACCCATGACGAAAAAGTCAACTCCCTTGCCGTTCAGGGAGATATTGAAATAGTGTCCGGTCAGGGCCGGGACATAAAAAATCTTCTTTCCGAAGTGAATAAAGCTCTTGGAATAGAAATAAAAGAACCTCTGAAAGGTGAAATGGAACTTCTTTATCTAAAGAAGAATATTGCGGCAATGAAACTGGACGGACCTGAATACAGAGCAATGCTGGAGAAATGGAATAAAGAATCTGTTCCTGTTGAAACTCAGGTAGTAGCTCTGCTGGCATATCTGAAAAAAGAAACGTCTGTTGATGTATGGAATCTTCCTTCCTATAAATGGGAGCCTGTGCAGGATAAAGTTTGTGATACGCCGGGAGGAAAGCCTTACTGGACAGGGCTTTATTCCGATAAATATCTGAACGGAAGTCTGAAGGATTTTAAGCTTGTACACAATAACTACAGCACTGATGAAGTGCAGGCCATTCTGGATATATTCCGCGATACGGGAAGCCTTATTTCTACAAAAGACAGACAGATTTCTCTCGGTATATCGAACAGGGGAATCACGTCTGACAGAGATATGGATGTAGGAGCAGGAAATTATACCTTTTTCCATCTTTCCAGATCTTCCAGCAGAGGTTCTCTGATTCTCTCTAACAGACCTATGGAAAGAACAGATACTGTTATTCATAAAGTCGGAAAATTTGGTAAAGTAGGGGAGAAGGATTTTGAAGATCGCATTCCCCTTGATAAAGCCCATCTTATGCCTGTATATGAAGTGATGGTAAAAGACGGAGTGGCTCTTGAGAATTATCTGGAAAAGATAAATGTATCATCAGAAGAAAATAAAGACCGCCTTATAGGAGGTTTGAAATCTTACGGCATAACTTCTCTCAACGGAAAACCTCTCGAAGAAGTCATAGATGTATCACATTCTGTTCTCAAACATATTCACGATAAATCTTTACACAGGAAAAAGAATAAAGGGACAGCAGAATCTAAAGTTCTTTCCATTGATATACCTAAGAGGGATATGACAGAAACATCGGATAATCCACTGCAGAACTTGGATAAAACATTTATGTCAGCAATAAGTGCTGCCGGCTCTGAAGGTTATTCCTATTTTACTTCGAGTGAGCATATAGAGGACGGAACTATTCTTCTGGAACAGAAGAAAGATACTTTTGTCATGAAGATGAAACTCGGTGAAGCAGGTAATAAGAATGTTCTTGCTTCCTTCAAAGAAGCGGGAATTACAGGTGAAAATACGAAAGAAGGATTACATTATACATTTACCGATAGTAACGGACTGGAATATTCCTATTATCCGGTAACAGAAAATTACCACTGGAATCGTCCTTCCGAGTTTACAATCATTACCCGTAAATTGCCTGAAAAAAGTAAAAAACTTCCTGAAGGTGTGCCTCCTTATTCACTTCAGGGACTTATGACTGTTACTGCTAAAGGAAGTACATTAAAGGGCACAGAACTTTCAGATATTATAGAGAAAACAGGAGAAACTCTTCATATAGATACAGGTTCTGCCACACAATCGGATATGGAACTCACATGGTTGAGAAAAATGGCTCTTCTCTACAAAGCTATAGACAGAGATATCCTGTTATCGTGTCAGGATATGCCCCGGGAAGAAGAAAGACAGTATCTTATAGATGTTATTTCCGAACGTACGGGAGTAGATGATATTACTCAACTCCCTTCCTATGACCCTGTTCCGGAAATGGGTAATATGTATAAAAAAGACAGTCCTGCTCCCGTAAAAGGAGGATGGGGTTATTTTAAAGCTCCCCTTCTGGAACTTGAGCCGGAATTAAATAATTATTATCCTTTTACATATTTACATGGTAATCTTAAAGAAATACTTTCTTCAATTCTGGATAAAGAAGGTCTGCTCTGTTCCAGAATGGAAAGAGAAAGACTGGGCGTAAATAAACATGGAGTCGGAGGACTTGACATGTTCTCAGGGGGAGCAGATTATGTTTTCTGCCATCTTGAACAGGATATTCATGCCGGCGATCTGGTTTTTAAACCGGAATTACTGAACCGCCTGGATCAGATAGGCCACAGGAGTGATCAGTGGGGACAGGTCACGCCTGAAGCAGACCATACGAGAATCATTCCCTATGATTATCATAAAAATTATATGTATGAAGTTATGTTTAAAAACAGTGTCAATCTTCTCGATTATCTGGAAAGGATTAATGTGCGTTCTCAGGAAGAAAAGGAAGATATTATTAACCTCTTTAAAGAAAAAGGCTTTACCTCTTTCGGTGACAGAACCCTTGATGAACTTGTACAGGTTAAGCCGAAAAAACAGCATTTAAAAGAAGAGATTGTTCATAAATTGAGTTTTTTTAATACCCTCTTCGATGTTACACCTGTGAACAGAGTAATGAATAAAATTGCTTCTTCACTGTGAATAAGTGAAAAGTCACCTCGTACTGTAACAGATAAAAAAGTATCCGAAAAAGCTTCTGCCTGGCAGGCTCTGGAGAAGAAAAATTAGTTTTTTCTATAGAATTAAAAATTAAATAAGGGTTAACTTATTGTCTGTAAAACAAATTATATAAGGCAAATTATTTTTCTTCGTAAGAGCCTGTCAGGCAGAAGCTGACCAAATGGTTACTAATTTACCCGGTGTATTACTAAGGTGAATATTTTAATATTATACCGCTGTCTCCAACTGCCCATCCATGACTGGCATCCGGGAAATCAACACTGTAAAGGCTTATAGAAGGTGCTACCGTAATGGCGATCCAGTTTACACCGCCGTCTGTGGTGCGAAGTATTGAGCCTCCGCCTCCTACAACCCATCCCTGGAGAGGATCTATAAAATTAACGCCGTAGAGCCTTGCTGAAACGGGGCTGCTGCTGTTAGTCCAGCTATTACCTCCATCTGAAGTATATAAGAGAATAGTCCCGTACGCTCCTACTACACAGCCATGATTCAAATCGGCAAAATGAACATCCATAAGACTGACAGATGTGCCGCTATTTTGTTGAACCCATGTAAGGCCACCGTCGGAAGTATGCAGAATTGTTCCTCCATGCCCAACTGCCCATCCGTTTCTGCCATCAATAAAATCTACTCCGCTTATATTATAAGTAGTTGTGCTGTTCTGATAGGCCCAGTTAATACCGTCAGAGGTATGTAAAATTGTTCCTGCCGGCCCAACTGCCCATCCGTTTGTACTATCGCCAAATGATATGTCATAGAATATACTCTCAGGATTGCCGATGTACTGTATATTCCATGTTTCTCCTCCGTTGGAACTATAAAATATGGTTTCCTGATCCCCTGCAACCCATACCTTATTAGAGTTAACAGCAGCTACGTTCGAGAGCATTAACTCGGTACCGCTGTTCTGTGAAATCCATGTATTACCTCCGTCTGCAGTATGGACAATAGTCCCATAGGTTCCTGTAGCCCAGCCATTCATGGAATCCACAAAATCCAGTCCGAATAAATATTCCGATGTACCACTTTTCTGAAACTCCCATTTCCCTCCCTGTGTCGGTTCAGGCGTGGGAGTTGCCGTGGGAGAACCTGTAGGAGACTGTGTCGGAGTCTGTGTTATAACCGGTGTTATAATACTATCGCTGCCGCAACCTGCCAGGTATATGAGAAAAATTACAGGTAATATAATTGATATAAAAATTTTTTTCATTATTTATCCTCCTTCGTTACTGTCTGGTAAATATCTGTACCCTGTTATTTCCTTTATCTACAACATAGAGTTTACTGTTTACAGGACTTATGGCAACTCCGTTCGGTGTTTTAAATTTATCGTTTGTTATGCCTTCAAAGCCGCTAATGCCAACTGTGCCAAGATAGTTATGATTCCCGTCATAAAGCTGCACCCTGTTATTAAAGGCATCGGAAATAAAGATATTGCCTGAAGACTGTTCCACTGCAACACCGGTAGTCCTGAAGAAATGTGAATTATCACTTCCGGGAACACCTGATTCCCCTATGGTAGACAGATAGGTACCTGAAGAATTAAATATCTGTATCCTGTGATTGGAAATATCCGATACATATAGATTGTCCTGACTGTCTACTGCAAGATAGGCTATTATATCAGTCCAGAAATGGTAATCGTCAGAGCCTTCTACCGTAGGTTCACCGATGGTGAAAAGATAATTTCCGTTTTCGTCAAATTTCTGTACCCTGAAATAACCGTCTGCTACATACATATTCCCCGTATTATCTACTGCCACATCATAGGGAGAATAAAAGTGTTTGTTATCACATATGGGTGTTATTGTTACTATACCGAAGGTTTTTAAATATTTTCCCGTAGAATCATATTTCTGTACTCTGTTCAGGACTCCGTCACATATATAGACATTATCGATTTTATCCACACATACTCCGAAGGTGCCCCAGAAATGATTATTATCTTCTCCCGGTACGCCGGTTTCGCCGATTGTAGCAACGTAATTATTGGCAGAATTAAATTTCTGTACTCTGTTATTCAGATAATCACTTACATAAACATTGCCTTTACTGTCAATAGCCACATCATGAGGATTATTGAACTGGTTGTTTGCAGTGCCCGGGAACCCTGCGGAACCTATGGTGCTTTCATAGGCAAATTTTACAGGACTGGAGCTTATTTCTATATTAAGAACTGCTTCACCTCCGGGCGGTATGAATTCTGTAATGGTATTAGAGCCATTTTCATCTCCGAGTTGTGCTGCCACAACAAAGTTACTGTATGCCAATCCGTTTGGCAGTATATAATGGCCATTACTGTCAGTAGTTGTAAAATAAGGGGTATTGGTCATTTGAACTCTCGCTCCGCTCACTGTCTGACCTTTTGACGTGACATTACCTGAGACTGTTATAGAACCGCCATTAACATAGATATAAATAAGTTCTGATGTAAGACTGTTATATTTTGCTCTGATTTTTACCCTCATATTGCCTGCCCGGGGGTTATTCGGGTCAGGGTGATTGCCTGTAAATACACCGTTACTGTCTATAATGGCATTATTGTTATTTTCTATAATTGTATATCCTCCGAGATTCTGCATAGCCACTTCCACTATTTCCCACGTTAATCCTGTAAGAGTTGAAATATGATTATCAGAGGTTTTCCCGTAGGCAGTAAGTTGAGCAGGCTGACCGGTTATAAGATTCATTCCGTAAGAGGGAAGAAGTCCGATACTTGTTACAGTCGAAACACTGGAAGAAGTCATTGTATTGCCTGACGTGGTGGCTGCTACTGCTATTTCATCCGTTCGTGATACATATCCGTCTTTTTGCACTATAAGATTTTTAACGCCTTCTTCTATGTTATTAATTACAAAATATCCGTTTTCGTCGGTAGTCGCTACCTGATTGCTTCCTTCTACCATTACTGTTGCACTGCTTAAAGGTTGATAACCAGGGAGATTTGCCGGCTTTTCATATAAAAATACCATCCCCGGTATTGGTGCTCCGCTGGCTGTTATTTTACTGTCTGACAGGAAAGGTATAAACACAAAACCTGACTGGGAGCCAAAAATAGAAGAAATGATTCCTACCAGCGCTCCACATCCCGTAAAAAAACTAATAGATAGAAATAATAATAAAACCATAGTGAAACATTTTTTCATGAAAATCTTCCTTCCTTATCTGGTTATTTTTATTACAAATTCTATAATTTTTTAAAAAAATCCTTCACCTTTACAGGATATTTCATAATTTATTAAAATTTAAATGATGCATGATGCGTAATCGTATCACGCTTTACGACGTTATTTTTAATAAAGGCCTTCCATCCGTCACGCGTTACGCGTTACTCGTCACGAGCACATCTATGTATTACTTATGCTCAACACAGTAATTATTTTTAACAATCTTTGTAGGAGAATCAAACTGTGTGGAGAATTAAACCCTCTATAGTGGGGTGCTCACTTCAGTAGAGGGTGATAAAATTTGTTTAAATCGGTACCTGTTTTTTTTCTTCTCATAGTTATTTTATTATTTTCAGGCTGTATGGAAGAAAAGAATAATTCCAGTAAAACTGTTAAAATAGGACTTGTTACTGATGCTGCCGGTCTTGGAGATCAATCGTTTAATGATTCCGCCAATGAAGGCCTCGTTAGAGCCGCCAGAGAATTACCAGTGGAAACACAGGTGGTGGAATCCAGTTCTATGACAGATTACGGCCCCAATCTGAATGCTTTCGCAGATCTCGGCTATAATCTTATATTTTCCATAGGTTTTCTCACTAAAGATGCCCTTACTGAGTCGGCAGAGCTTTATCCGACTACTCATTTCGGCATTATTGACGAAGTAGTAGAGAAGCCGAATGTTATATCCTGTACCTTTAAAGAAGAAGAAGGTTCTTTTCTTGCAGGTCTTATGGCCGGGTTTATGACAAAAACAGGTTCTGTAGGTTTTCTCGGCGGAATTGACGTACCTTTAATAAAAAAATTTCAAACAGGTTATGAAGCAGGTGTAAAACTTGCAAACCCCGATGTAAAAGTAATTGTGAAATACACAGGTGATTTTGAAGACGTATCAAAGGGAAAAGATTTATCTTCAATTTTATACAGCCAGGGAGTGGATATTATTTATCATGCTTCCGGTAAATGCGGTCTCGGTGCCATAGAGGCAGCAAAAAATCAGAAAAAAGACTGTTATGTAATAGGTGTGGACGGTGACCAGGATTCCATCGGTGTTGTAAAAGATAATGAAGGTAATATAGTGAAAACCGTTGTTCTTACAAGTATGATGAAACATGTTGATGTAGCTATTTTCGATGTGTCAAAACTGGAAGCTAACGGAGAGTTCATTTCGGGACATCGTGTGTACGGACTGAAAGAAGGAGGAGTAAGTCTTACTGAAATGAAATATACCCGTAATAAGATCCCTGAAAGTGTCCTTGCAAAGGTAGAGGAATACAGAGAAAAAGTGATAAATGGAGAAATAGTGGTGCCTGCTACTCAGGAAGAATTGAAGAAGTTTGAGGTGGAAACAGTGAAAAGTGAAAAGTGAAAAGTGAAAAGTGAAAAGTGATTCGGTTTTAATACCCATCACCCATCACCCGTCACCCATCACCCATCACCCATCACCCATTATGAAAGTTGTTGAAATGAAGGGAATTACTAAAGAATTCCCCGGTATAAAAGCAAATGAAGATGTAAGTTTTCATCTGAATAAAGGTGAAATACTTGCTCTTGCCGGTGAAAACGGTGCAGGAAAAAGCACCCTTATGAATATTCTCTACGGACTTTATCAGCCGGAAAAAGGGCAGGTATTTATAAATGAAAAACCTGTAATCATAAAAGACCCCAATACTGCCATAAGCCTTGGTATAGGTATGGTTCATCAGCATTTTATGCTTGTTCCCCCCCTTACTGTTACGGAAAATATAATTCTTGGCTCAGAACCTGTTAAAGGCGGCATATTTCTGAATATAGCAGAAGCGGCGAAAAAGGTTAAAGATATATCGGATCAGTACGGATTGAAAATAGATCCTTTTGCCAGAATAGAAAATATTTCCGTAGGTATGCAGCAGAGGGTGGAAATTTTGAAGACCCTTTATAGAGGAGCGGAAATCCTTATTCTGGATGAACCTACGGCAGTACTTACTCCTCAGGAGATAAAAGAATTTTTTTCCATTATCAGATTACTTATAGAAAAAGGCAAATCCATAATTATAATAACCCATAAACTTGATGAAGTAAAACAGATTTCCGACAGGATTGTCGTACTTCGCCACGGAAAGATTACGGGAGAAGCAGTCACATCGGAAGTATCTACGGAAAAGATTGCCAGCATGATGGTAGGCCGTGACGTAGTATTTCGTGTAAAAAAGGAAGCAATTGAACCGGGAGAAGTAGTTCTGGATGTTCAGGAAGTAAGTGCCGTAGATGACAGGGGACTTCCTGCACTGAAGTCAATAAGTTTTAATGTGAGAGCAGGAGAAATTGTAGGTCTTGCAGGGGTTGACGGTAACGGACAGACTGAACTGGTAGAAGTTATAGCAGGCCTCAGGAAAGGTTCGGGACATGTGTTTCTCAAAGGGAAAGACATAATCAATATGGTGCCTCGCAAGATAATAGAGACAGGTCTTGGCCATATTCCTGAAGACAGACATAAAAGAGGTCTTGTGTTGAATTTTTCGGTAGCTGAAAATTTTGTCCTTATGGAATACTATAAATCTCCCTTTGCTCACTGGATAAATTTAAGTTATAAAGCTGTATATGATTTTGCGGCAAAACTCATAGAAAAATTTGATGTAAGAACTCCGGGAAAAGAAGTTCTTGCCCGTTCTCTTTCAGGAGGGAACCAGCAAAAAATCATTATAGCCAGAGAAATAACAAGGAATCCCAATCTTTTAATAGCTTCACAGCCTACCAGAGGCCTTGATGTGGGAGCCATTGAATTTGTACAGGAAAATCTTCTTGAACAGCGCCGCAACGGGAAAGGTATACTGCTCGTGTCTCTTGAGCTTGAGGAGATTATGAATCTGAGTGATAGAATCCTTGTTATATATGAAGGAAAGATTGTCGGAGAATTATCAGGGGCCGATGCCACACAGGATAAAATAGGAGTTATGATGACAGGAGCTAAATCGTGATGCGTGATGCGTAATGCGTGATGCGTGGCAGATAGTCCATGTCACTATAGAAAAGATATGAAGAAACAAAAAGGTAATATAATAGATATAATAGTACCGATAATTGCAGTCATAATGGCTCTTGTGGTGGGGTCTATATTTATTGCCATTTCGGGAAGAGGTATACTTCATTCCTATATGGCTCTTTTATATGGAGCTTTCGGCAGTAAAGCAAGTATTGCAGAAACGCTTGTCAAAACAGTTCCTCTTATTTTCTGCGGACTTTCCGTAGCTTTTGCCTTCAGATGCGGTGTTTTTAATATAGGCGGCGAAGGACAGCTTCTTATCGGAGCCGTTGCTGCTGCGTATGTGGGATATGCTTTTACTCTTCCTTCTTTCATACATCTTCCTCTCTGTTTTCTTGCAG
>DAIOEN010000101.1:0-25148 GCA_036746235.1 Vulcanimicrobiota bacterium
TGGCAGTTTCATCGGGAGGCTGTAAATCTTCAAAAGTCCTCTCTTTAGGCCAGAAGCCCAGACGGATCATCTCGGAAAGGAGGAATTTTGTCCCTTCAACACTCCAGACTTTTTTTCTGAATTCTTCAGGAGAAAGCAAGTTGAGATCTTCCGGTATTTTATTTTTTTCTTCTTCCATAAATAAAAAATTCACCTGCCCTTTTCTTTTGAAATATTCCTGCGAAAATCCATGGGACGATGGATATTAACTGATGTGGCGCAGATACTATACGGTGTAAAACTCCGCAGAGTTGTCCGAGTTACCCGTATAGTATCTGAAAGCCACAAAAGTTATAATAGCCATCGTGACGTATGAAAAGCTTTAGCACAACCGCGGCGTAACACCGCAGAAAACTGCCAGGAATATTTTCTTAATTATCTTTATATATATAAAAAATTCTTTTAATTATTAATTTTTCCTGCAGAATTTTTTCGTTTTATACGAATTTCTGTTATTTAGCCGTAATAAATTCTTCGAAAGATAAATTTCCTATCGTGCCTTTTATATGAAACCCTTTTTCTGTTTTCACTACTTCCCTTTCTATTTTCCATTTGCCTATATTACCGAAATCCAGTATTTTAGTTCCGTCATCACTTGCTTTAATTGTTTCTTCAAGTTCTTCTCCTCCTATGGAACCATTGACTGATATGATACCGGTCCATACATTTATATCCACTTTTTCTTTTACAGATATTTCTCCTGCCTGACTGTCAGTGAAGGGACCCATATTCTGAGGTGTTATTTTGCTTGTAAGGGTATTTTCTCCCGTAGAACCTTTAATGTTCACTTCCTGTGAAAGAGTGCCTTCTGCATTAAACCTGAGTCCGTCATATGACCCGTGCATGTTGATTTTATTCTCTTTCATGCTGTAATTATAGTTAAAATCTTTCCCTCCTATGTTTCCTCTGATTTCGATACTGTCTTTCGGGAGTTTATCCATAAGCAGACCTGCAAGGGTGTCATTGGGAGGAGTAATAAAGGCTTCTACCGGATGATCTATTTTAGAGAAGGATATCTGTGGATTCTGCTGGTTTGATATTTTCATAATTTTTCTCTCCTTATTCCATAGTTTCATTTAAAATTACCATATGAACATGATCCTGCCACATACCGTTTATCTTGAGATATTTTTTTGAAGTACCTTCATTACGGAAGCCAAGTTTTTCTGCAACCCTGAAAGAAGAAATATTCCCCGGAATTATATTGGCTTCAATCCTGTGCAATTTTAACTCTCTGAAAACAAAGTCAATTCCTGCCCTGAGTGCTTCTGTTGTATAACCTTTATTTGTTTCGTCCTTATCTGTTTTATATCCCAGGTGACAGGACTGAAAACAACCCCTTATAATATTGCTGAAAGAAATGTATCCAAGTGGTTTTTCAAAGTCCCTATCTTCTTTCTTAAAAAACCAGACTTTAAACATTAATCCATCATTTATCTTCTGAAATTCCTCTCTCAGTTCTCTCCGATGATATTCCTTCGTATAATATGTTTCATCTCTTATAGGATCCCATTTCTCATGAAAATCCCTGTTTCTTACGTGGAAATCCGACACTTTTTCTGCAAATGTTGTGTCTAAAATTTTCAGTATGAGTCTTTCTGTTTGAATAACAGTATCATTCATATTTTTAATTCTTTAACTACAGAATCTATGTCAGAGTCAAATCTGAGAAAAGTTTTTCTTTCGGGAAACATTACTTCACCCATATTTATGATAACGACTTTTCCTTCTGTTACCTGCGGCAGCAATGAAGCAGGCTGTACTGTAAGGGATGAACCCATGACAAGGAACAGATCTGCTTCTGCTGCTTCTCTCATTGCAGTATGCATACCTTCCACCGGTTCTCCGAAAAATACTATGTCAGGTTTGACGAAACCGTCACAGGAACATCTCAGTTCTTTTTTATGTGCCAGTTCTTCTTTCAGCCAGTTAAAATCGTAAAATTTCCTGCATTTTATACAGTGAGAAGTCGTAAAACCTCCATGAACTTCTATGACATGTTTCGAACGTGCCATTTGATGAAGGCCGTCTATATTCTGTGTTATAACAGCTTTTAATTTGCCTTTTTGTTCAAGTTCTGCAAGGAATTTATGTCCCTGTGTTGGTACAATTTTATCATAAAATCCTATAAAATCTTTTGCAAATTTAAAAAAATGGGACGGATCTTTCTTGAAATAGTCATAATCGAAGGTTTTGTACGGATCATAAAGTCCTGTTGTATAAATACCGCCTTTCCCGCGAAAATCCGGTATACCTGCACCTGTAGATATACCTGCTCCTGTGAGAGCAACAATATAATTTGAGCCATCTATAGTTTTCTGTAATTTTTCAATATTTTTTTTCATAATAATAAATTTTCTCGATTGTCGTGATATGTGACGCGTAACGCGTGACTGGTAGAAATAATTTACACCTCACGTCTCACGTCTCACGCATTACGCATCACGCTCAGTATAACTCCGGCACTTCTCCTCCTGACCGTTTCATGAGTTCCCTCATGGCTTCAGGAATCCTTCCTTTTGCCGTACCTGCAGTGCAGAATGGAATAGCTTCCATAGAAGATTGAAGCTGAATATATGGTAATGTTACAAAAAGTTCATCTTCGGAAAGTCTTACCATTTTTCTTGCAGTAATATCACCAAAGGATATATTTACTTTTCCTGTAACCAGCGGATAAGTAATGACAGACCGGCACAGTGAACCTGACGGGTCACATTCCATAGGCAGACCTGTTTCAAAAGTGGTAAGATGGACCAGCCTTGCTGCCTGCCAGGCATTACATATGAATATTACTACATCGGGTTTTAACTCTGCCTTACTCAGCGGAGCAAATATGATATGTTCTGCCATGCCCATGGGAGGTTTTATTTTTGCCATAGCCATTGAACGATGTATGGCAGAAGGACATGCGTAAAGTTTTTCTCCGTCAATAAGGAATTCTCTCAGTGTTTTCATATCTTCAGGGCGAAATCCTCCCAGACCGAGATACTGGGAACCTCCGCCGCAACCGGAATTTTCTTTCGTAAGATCTATGACTTCTCCTGCAGAAGCTTTACCTATTGCTCCGCAGACCCAGGTCTTCTTTTTTGACACCTCGAAATTTACACTGTCAGTATAGGTTATGCTGACAGGTTCTTTTTTCAGACCGATAACATCCATTAATTCTTTTGACCAGTTTTTCCATTTCATAAAAAGTTCTCCTTTTACTCATTGAAATTTTTCCGGCATACCTTTTTCTATCCAGTCCTCGTACTGCATCATTACGTTATATTTCTCGAAAACCTTTATGTTTATCATCCCGGTAATACATATAAAGAACAGTATGAGAAAGAATTTGTAATTGCCTTTTTTATATATACACCATAGAGTCATAATTATGCTGAACACAGATAATAGAGCATATACATAGAGCATGTTTGATGTGTTAAATCCTGTATGGCATGTATTGTTCATGCTCATGGAATATACATTGAAAAGAATAATCGATAGTGAAACCATAGTTATTAGAGAAGCACTTATTTTATTCATTTCCCATTTTTAATCCACTCCGAAATATCTTTTATAATATATTCCGGTATATTTCCTCCGAACATATATTCATCGGGACTGCTTTTACCTTCTCCTTCTATAAACAGGTGGTTGAGGAGAGGATAGGTTTTAAATTCTACATTTTTTTGACCTGCAAGTCCTGATTCCCATAGTTTAAAATCCTTCATGGTAACCTGATAATCTCTTTCTCCCTGAAGTATTAACAGAGGCCGTTTTATCTGTTTTGCTGTTTCTAAAATATTATATTTTCTCAAATCAAGCCAGTATTTCGGATATACACCATAGAGTAATTCATCCGGTGAATTTTCATTTAAAGCTTTTATTTTCTCGACAATCCTTTTTACTTCGTCTAACTTTACCTTTTCATCATCACTTATATTCCCGTCAAGAGAGTAAATATAATTTATCTGTTCCAGAATTTTATCATCCAGCGGTAATGTTGTACCTGCAAGTATGATAAACCCTGCTGCATCAGGTGTAAGTAATGCTATTTTCGGTATAAGGGTACCGCCGAGGCTGTGACCCAGTATAAAGATTTTGTCAGAGTCTATTCCTTCCGTATTCTGCAGTAATTTTAATCCTTCCAGAACATCGTCAATGGTTTCTTCTTTTACGGTAAGTTCTTTCATTGATACCATTTTTTCACCATATGTTTTTGTTCTTTTTTCATAGCGAAGGGTGGCTATTCCCCGGGAGGCAAGTCCGAAGGCAAGATCTCTGAAAGGTTTATTTGCGCCAACTGTTTCATCACGATCATTGGGGCCTGAACCATGGACGAGTATAACGGCAGGGACAGACCCTGTTACTTTCGGTATAGTGAGAGTTCCCGGCAGAGCCCATTCTCCCGAACCGACTGTTACTTCTTTTTCTGTAAAACTATCAGGTTTTACATAGGCAGGTATTTTATATTCAAGGGATGTTCCGGGAGGTAGAAACCAGAGACCGCTTATTTCTTTTTTATTGTTAAAGACTATCTGAATATCGAGAGAAGTTTTTTCAAATTCACATGTTACATATATAACATCATATTCCGATTTCTTTTCTTTTCTGATAGCTGTCTGTTTTTTTAAAGGCCCTGTTTCTGCCACGATTTCTTTCCAGGCTCCCTGCAGTTTATCTGCAGGCATTAATCCTTTTACTGTACTGTCAAAACATGTTTCTGCCTGTATAAAATTCTCTTTTGCCAGTAAATCAACAAATTCTTTTGCCAGATCTTCACACGATCTGTCACTCTGTCCGTAACAGATGCCAATTAAGATGATAAACAATGAAATAAAGAGAAGAAATTTTTTCATAAATTAACTCCTTTCGAGCGTGACGCATAACGGGTGGTTCGTGATGCGTGATGCATGATGCGTATTTAATCCCAGGGCGTTTAATTAAACGCCCCTACTCACCTTTCACCTTTCACTACTTACCGGGAAGAAACCATAAACCATTTATTTCTTTATTTTCATTAAATACTATTTTTACATTTATAGGGCCTTTTTCAAAAGAGCAATTTATAATTACAACATCAAGACCTGCTTCTGTGTCTTTTTTCATACCTTTCTGGCCTTTATAAACTCCTGCCTGTGCCAGAAGACTTTTCCATGCTCCTTTGAGTTTAACTTCAGGAAGGGAACTTTTCATTATACTGTCGAAATAGGTCTCAGCGGTTTTAAAATCTTCTTTTACAAGCAATTTGAAAAAATTCTTTGCCAGATCGGTAATTTCACCTTTTTTTATTTCCTCCGGTTTTACTTCTTTTTGCGGAGAGATAAACCATAAACCGCTTATTTCTTTCGCGCTGTTAAATGCGATTTTTACATCAACAGGAGTTTTTTCGAATTCGCATGTTATATATACAACATCGTATTCACCTGCTTTATCTTTTTTTGTAACTGTCTCTTTTTTAAAATTTCCTGCGTTGGTTATAAAGCCTTTCCAGCCATCTTTGAGTTTCTCTTCAGGGAGAGCAGTTTTCATTGTGGCGTCAAAATAGGTTTCAGCAGTTTTAAAATCTTCCTGTAAAAGCAAATTGAAAAATTCCTTTGCAATATCTGTAATATCATTTGCTTTCGATATTACCGGTTCTTTACAGTACATGAGATAAAAACCTGATACAACAGTAATAATTAATAAAAACCATGTAACTTTTTTCATAAACATGTCCCTCCATAAATGTTATTTAAATCTATAATTGAATCCTATATTAAATAACCATGCTTTATCTATACAGGCCATACCTCTTGTCACATTCAGAGTCATCTGTAAATTATCATTTAAATTTACGGTATAACCTGTATTGAGATTTGTGAGTCCCACACCGCCGGGATCTTTATTGGGATATTTTACTCCTCCTGAAATAAAAATATAATGATCTTTATTTATTTTATAACCAAGCTGCATACCTGAAATAATCTGATTATATCTTTCTTCACTGTTTGTGTCCCTGTTGTTCAGAACCAGTACAGTTCCTGAAAGATCCCATTTATTATTAAATTGATAATCTATAAGATAGGCAATTCCCGGTTCCGGTGCACCATCGCCAAAGCCGGCACTTCCTGAAGGAAATGTCACAGTCCCGAGTAAAGCCATGGCAGGATTTTCGTCTCTGAAATGCCATTTAAAACCTACGGAAACATCATTAAAACCCCATCTTGGAGATTGATATTCCAGAAAGCTACTGAAAATTCTTATTTCCGTCTGAGGTCCTGTATCTATACGGAGAAGAATCGGGAAATAGTTTTCAGTAGCAGTATTATCTTTATATGGCAGCGATACGAAATCTATTTCAAGCTGAACATATCCCTTTTCCAGGTCCTCCGGTTTTATAACGTCAAGATATTCCCCTTCTATAAGATCAATGGTTTCAGTCTCTTCAGCATCTCCGTCAGAAGAAGAGTTATCGCTGTTTGCTATGACTTTATTGGAAGAGGAAATAGTGAAGTCCGTCTTTACCGGCAGAGAAATTGTTTCTATATCTGCCAGAAGAGGAATTTTTATAGAGATAATTAAAAATAGTATTAAAATTATATGTTTCATAAATTATTTATGGGCATCGTGAAGGGTAAAGAGTGAAGGGTGAAGTTAGGATAGTTTCTCATTCTTCGTTAGTGAGAGGAGAGGTGATATGTGAATTATCTTTTTCTACTCTTCACTTTTCACTTTTCACTTTTCACTTTTCACTTTCTCAAGAGTTCAGACACAATACCCACATATCCTTTAAAGGCTTTTTTCATTTCTCCTATTTCTATATATTCATTTGTTGTATGAGCAAGGGATTCCAGAGAAGGGCCAAAGCCTATAATCTGGCATTTTTTATCAGGATAGATTTCTCTGTATTTAATTACGGCACTTCCGTCTGTACAGAAACTGTATGCCCCTATTTCAACGGGAATTTCTACTTTTGCAAGGCCTTCTTTTGCTTTTACAACCATTTCATCACCTTCATCTGTCTGCCACGCAGGAGCGAATTTATTCTGTTTTATCGGCACTCCTGTATAGGTAATACATTCATCTTTTGCATATTCTACAACAGGTGTTTTTAAAGAAGGATATAATCTTTGCCCGTGTTCTATTACATTGGACATATTGTCTTTTACTATTTTAAGGATTGATTCTTCCGTATCACCAGGAAGTGTTCTCACATCATAGGTAAGTTCTACTTCATTTGGAACTGTAGAATTTCCTCCTCTTCCGTTAAGACCTCCTCCTCCTCCTACAGGAATTTTTATATCTGTAGGGACAATATTTCTTTTACCAAGGAGAGCTACAGCTTCAGATCTGTACCATACGTGGAAGGCTTCTATTATAAAGGCAACCTGTTCTATAGGGTTAACAGTAGTTCTGCCTACAGAGGCATGTTTGCCGTATCCGAAGATACTTATAAGGATTTCACCTCTTCCTCTCTGGGCGATATTAAGTCTGCACTCAGATGCTTCACCTATGATTATATAATCAGGCTGTATCTTTTTAATAGCTTCCAGGAAACATACTCCTTCAAAGAGTTCTTCCACTACTGTTCCGACTATGTAGACTTCGCCGTCAAATTCATTTCCGTCAAGTTCCTTTATGAGTTTCATCGCATGAAACATTGTTGCAAAAGCGCCTTTCATATCTGATGCGCCGCGACCGTAAAGTTTTTGATCCTTTATTGCTGCAGAATAAGGTTTTATTTCTTCATCCCATTTTGCCGGGTCTGCATTTACTGTATCCAGGTGTCCTGTAAGAACTATTTTTTTCCCTTTTCCTGTGCCCAGTTTTATTTTTCCGATAAAATTTCCCATTTTATCGAAATATGCATCGTCGAAATTAAGTTTTGCCGCTTCTCTGATACATCTTTCCACTACGGTTTTTTCCTGACCTGAAAGACTTTTAAGCTGTATCAGTTTCTGGGCAAAGTGAAGTACATTTGAAAAATCGTAATTTTTGATTGATTGTAATAATTGCATAATTGTTTAACTCCTTTTTTATAATCGTGACGCGTAACGCGTAACGGGTTACGCGAAAAAGAATTGGTTTAAGTAAAGATTTGTAATCTATAATAAAAAAATTCATTATGCGTAATGTTTCATGCATTACGCATTACGAACCTCATTACAGATATCTACAATTCTGATTATAAGTATTATTTCGGTTAAGTCAAGATTTAAATTCTCATTGCAGGAATGGCAGTTGTTTTTGTAGAAATTTGATTGCCTGAGTGGAACCTTAAATCATTTACGCGTCACGCGTCACGCGACACGAAGGAGAAATTACATGTTCGAACATTTCATTGCAGCAGCCAGGGGAGAAGAGCCTGCAGATCTTCTTCTAAAAAATGCAAAACTTGTAAATGTTTTTTCAGGAGAGATTTATGAAACTCATGTGGCAGTATATAACGGAATAGTTACAGGTTTCGGTGAATATGAAGCAAAAGAAACGGTGGATTTAAAAGGTCAGTATTTATGTCCCGGCTTTATTGATGCCCATGTACATCTTGAAAGTTCTATGGTAACAGTTCCTGAATTTGCCCGTGCAGTAATCCCTCATGGTACTACCTGTGTTATTACCGATCCTCATGAAATTGCAAATGTCCTTGGTATTGAAGGAGTCAGATATATTCGTGATACAAGCAGAGACCTGCCTCTCAGAGTGTATATTATGCTTCCTTCCTGTGTTCCCGCCACCCATATGGAAACATCGGGAGCAAGCCTGACAGCAGAAGATCTTGTTATGATGTTCAATTACCCGAGGGTCATAGGACTTGCGGAAGTGATGAATTATCCCGGTGTTATTTACCGTGTTCCCGAGGTTTTAGAAAAACTTGTAACGGCAGAAGACCGCCCTGTGGACGGACATGCTCCGGCCCTTACGGGAAAAGATCTTTCCGCCTATATTGTGGCAGGCATAGGTTCTGACCATGAATGTACCACTGTAGAAGAAGCAAGGGAAAAACTTCAATCAGGTATGCATATTATGATAAGAGACGGCACTACTGCCAGAAATTTAAAACCTCTTTTACCTCTTGTAAATTTATATAATGCTTCACGATGCAGTTTCTGTACGGATGACCGTCATCCTGAAGATCTTCTGAGTGAAGGACATATTGATTATATTGTAAAAACTGCTATCAGAGAAGGACTCGATCCTGTACTGGCCATTCAACTTGCTACTATAAATACTGCCCGTTATTTCGGACTGAAACATTCAGGTGCAATAGCTCCCGGCTATTATGCAGATATGCTTGTTTTCGACAATTTTGAGTCTTTTAATATAAGACAGGTTTATCAGAAAGGCATAAAAGTGGCAGAAGACGGGAAATTCCTGGGGAAGATAAGAGGAGATATTGAAAAAATGCCTCTGAGAAGCACTGTAAATGTAAACTGGAATGACCTGGATTTCTCTGTTCATCTGCCGTCACATATGAATGGTAAGGTGAGAGGCAGGGTAATAGGGATTGTTTCGGAACAGATAATTACAAAAAATCTTGTAGAAGATCTTACCGTCTATGAAGGAAAGGCTATTGCTGATACAGAGAGGGATTTACTCAAGATCGCCGTAATAGAAAGACATCTTGCTTCAGGTAATGTAGGGCTCGGTTTTGTAAAAGGATTTGGCATGAAACACGGTGCCATAGCATCCAGTGTAAATCATGACAGTCATAATATTATCGTAGTTGGCACAAATGATAAAGATATGATAACTGCCGTTATTGAAGTGGTGAGAATGAAAGGCGGTCAGTGTGTTGTCAATAATGATGCAGTTCTTGCATCACTTCCTCTGCCTATTGCAGGACTCATGTCCGATCTTCCTATTGAAGAAGTAAGAGACAGAATAAAAGAAATGACAGATGCAGCCCACAGTCTTGGCTGTGTATTATCTGATCCTATAATGACTATGTCTTTCCTTGCATTACCTGTTATACCTGAATTGAAACTTACAGACAGGGGACTTGTGGATGTGACTAAATTTTCTCTCATACCACTGTTCTGTGATTGATTTAACAGAGAAATGAACAATTAATAATTTTATTTGTAATCTGAATGAATGGAGGTGAATATTGCTGTAAAATATTGAGAAGATGCTCGATTTTTTGACACAAATTATTTCTAAAGGATGGTAGACATATGCAAAAAAATATACTTTCTATAGCTTTACTATTTTTATTCGCATCTATTATAATGCTTTTTGTTTTAACTACAGGATGCGGAGATGGAACCACAATATATGTAGGAGCGACTGCCACGCCATCGCCGACACGTGCACCGGGTGTGCCGGCTACACCGGGAGCAACAGGTCCGACAGGTGCGACAGGTGCGACAGGTGCGACAGGCGCCACTGGCGCCACTGGCGCCACAGGTCCGGCCGGTGTGTCCGGCCCGGTTGGGCCGTCAGGAGGGACAGGGGGGACAGGCGCCACAGGTGCGACAGGTGCGACAGGCACCACTGGTGGAACAGGTGCGACAGGTGCAACTGGTGCGACAGGTGCAACTGGTGCGACAGGCCCGGTAGGCCCTGTTAATCTTTATAATGTTACAGTTCAGATTTACTACGATGAAGAGTATACTAAACCTTTCGATCAGTCTTATGAGATTTATCTTCATAGAGGTGCCCGTGTAGAAGTGGAACAACCTGCAAAAGAAGTAGTTGCTTCTGACTATTCGGACCCAGACTTGCCGAATATTTATGTTTTTGAGGGTGTTTTGCCCGGTAAATATTTTGTTGACCTCAGGCCTATTGGTTTTCCAGTCGCTTATGTTTACAGTGAAGATTTCGATGTTGTAGATCAGGATGTTACTGTCTATATTTCTATAGGTAGTGGAGGGATAGAAGCTAATCGAAATTAATATTTATTTTCCTATCTGATTAATTAAGAAAATCGTAACGCGTGAAACATCACGCGTTACGATTAATCAATCCATTGTCCGGCAACTTCTTTGAAACGTTCAAAATCTTCGTCAATTTTTTTTATACAGACTTCTACATCATCTAAAAATCCTTTTTTTGCTTTTACTTCAAGCTCTTCTGCAGAGTGAGAAAGATCTGCGGCAGAGACCATAGAAGAAGAACCTTTCAATACATGGGCCAGAGATTTGACTGAATTCATATCATTTTTTTTCAATGCTTCCCTTAAATTATTTAAAGTCTTTGCTGCATCATCTATAAAGGATTTTACAACTTTTTTAGCAAACTTTTCATCCGGTATGAGATTTTCAACAAGGGCTTTATGATTAAATATTTCATGTTTTTCCTCCGGAACAGGATTTTTATCTATTGTATCTATATCTTTCTGACCTGAGAGCCATTTCTCTATAGTGTTCATGAGAAGTTCTACATTTACAGGTTTTGTCGTATAATCATTCATGCCTGCATCGATACATTTTTCCCTGTCACCTTTCATTGCGCCGGCAGTCATTGCTATAACAGGTATATTTCTGTTAATAACAGGAAATTTTCCGCTTCTTATTGATTTTGTCGTTTCATAACCGTCCAGTCCCGGCATCTGGCAGTCCATAAGAACCAGGTCATAATCTGTATTCTGTAAGAATTCCATTGCTTCATAACCGTTTGATACTACGTCAACATAAGTGTAATTTTTCTTTTTCAATATACTGGCAATGACCTTCTGATTTATGATATTATCTTCTGCAAGAAGTATTTTATATGGTTTCTCTTCATATTCTTCCGGTGAAAGTTTTTTTAGAATATCATCTTTATTTATTTTTTCCTTTCTCTCACGATCTTTCTCAAATTCGAGGGTAAATCTGAATTCAGAGCCTTCTCCTTCTTTACTTTCCACAGTGATTTTTCCGCCCATCATTTCACATAGATTTTTTGATATGGCAAGACCGAGACCTGTTCCTCCCGGAGTTCTTGAAGTGTCTATCTGGCTGAAAGATTTAAAGAGTATATCCTGTTTTTCTTTTGCTATACCCGGTCCTGTGTCTTTTACAGAAAAACAGATTTTTACCTTTTTCTCATCTTCTGTTTCTTTATTTATCTCCAGGAGAATCTCTCCTTTTGATGTAAACTTTATTGCATTCCCTGAAATATTGAAGAGTACCTGCTTTACCCTTACAGGGTCTCCTTTCAAAAAAAGAGGAACATCGGGAGAAATATTGTATCTGCAAACAAGGCCTTTTGCTTTTCCTTTGAAAAAGAGTATATCCGTAACATCTTTGACTGCACTGTCCAGATCAAAAGATATATTTTCCAGTTCCATTTTTCCTGCTTCTATCTTGGAAAAATCCAGTATGTCGTTTATGATATAAAGAAGTAATTCAGAGCTTTTCCTTGCTGTATTTACATAATCTTTCTGCTCTTCCGTAAGAGTTGTTTCAAAGAGGAGATTTAACATGCCCGTAATACCTGTCAGAGGTGTTCTTATTTCGTGTGACATATTTGCAAGAAAAAGACTTTTTATCTTGTTCGCGCTTTCTGCCTCTTCTTTTGCTTTACCCAGTTGTTCTTCAAAGGCTTTTCTTTCTGTAATATCACTCAGGCCTGCAAAAAATACTTTTTCTTTATTGAACTCTGTCGTAACGGCAGACATAAGGGCCCAGAAATGTTCTCCCTTTTCTTTCTTTAATTTTACCTCTTTATGACTTATAAATCCTTTACTTTGAATTTCTTTTATAATAGATATTCTATCCTCAGGATTTAGATAATAATCAGGTGCTTTTTTCCCTGTAGCAGTAGATCTGTTTATACCGAACAATTCAGATGTTTTCTGATTTATATAGAGAACAGTATTATCTGATATTCTTATCATTACAAGAGGGAGGGGCATAATGTCTACCATGAGACGAAATCTTTCTTCGCTTTCCTTGAGTATTTCTTCAGATTTTTTTCTTTCTGTAATATCTCTCATTACTATCAATTTTCCTGTGAAGGAACTTTCTTTAGTTTTTACAGGGCTGATTAAGAGATCAAAATATTTATCTCTCTCTTCTTTATTCAGGATGATTTCCTTTTTTATCGAATCTGTATGTTCAAGAGAAAGCATATCGGGCCATGTCTGGAAAATTTCACTGAATGGTTTCCCTGTGAGGTTAACACTTTTCTTTTCCAGTGTTTCTTTGGCAGAAGGATTTATATCGGCAAGTCTATTTTTTTCATCAAAAACAATCATAAGATCATTCATATTATCTATTAAACTGCTTCTTGCAACAGGTATAATGTCCAGCATATGATAACGGAAAATTGCTATGGCATAAAGTATGCCTGTAATGGACAGAAGAGTGGATGTCATATTATAGCCTTTTAACGGTGTAAGTCCAATATTAAACATTATGTCACTTGTGACAGGTATTACTGTAGCAATTATTATCAATAAAGTCTGACTGTAATAAAGAGACGAACCATGTCTTATATTTTTTATGAGTAATATTATGGTTAACATCACCAGAGTATAAGAGTAAAGACAGTAGATCCAGTACCAGAGACCGTTTGTAAAGAGCAAAACAGGAAACGGTCCGGATGTGTCTGTATGGTAGTTATATCTGAATAATTCATGATATTTCGGTGTCCATATAAAAATCCAGGTAATAAGAGGAACAATCATTAATGATGTAATAAGGCGCCTGTTTATCCATTCCGATTTATTTATATGACTTATTACCATAAGAAAGATTACAGGCGGACTTAATGATAATCCGGTAAGTCTGATTTTTGTAATAATAATTTTTAATGCTAAATCAGAACTCTGCATATCCATGGCATAAAAAAATGCCCAGAAGGCGCATAAAAGCATAAGATTTCTAAAATATCTTGCAGTAGGTATATTCTGAAATTGATACGCATAAATTGCCAGACCCAGGAGAATTATTATTGAAAATAAAAGAGGTAATATAAATAGAGTATGTTCCATGTTGTTCCCTCAATGTTTTTAATATAAAATCTTAATTCTATTCATGGTAATTAATTCCTTTAAAGAGATATATCGAATAAAACCTTTTTCTCTTCACTCTTCACAATTTTAAATATTAATTATTTATGCTTACCTCAGTAACCAGGACTTACTAAAAAATAAATATTTCCATATATTTTGAAGGATTTTAGATAAATAAATAAAATAATATATAAAGTATAAATAATTCTCCTGCCACAGGTCATGCGTCACGAATAAATTGCTTTCAGGACTTTTGTGAAATCCGCTCTTTATTTTGCCAGATGATGACTTTTCCATTTATTCCGGTCATACTGAGCATCAGATTGTGAGTGAACATGTTAAGAACTTTTGCCAATAAATTTATAAATTTTATGAGTTTCGACAGGGAAGTCAGACATCTTGTAAATGTCCTTAATCGCAAGATTGAACAGCCCATAGAAACCCCTCCTTTAAAGTCCCACCCGAGCGGATTTAAAAAGGAAATTGCTAAAAGACGTATACGTATTGCTACAGCCTATATAAATATTGTTCAGCAACTGGAATCCGAAAAATATGAAGAAAGGCTGGACGCTCTGGAAAATTTAATACAGGAATCTCTTTATGCCCAGAATGTGGCAATGCCTCTGAATACTGCCCGGCTTCAGGCGGCTCTTATGAAAGAAGTAGTTAAAAATAAGGGAAATCCGCGGAAACAGATGGAATTTATGACTGATTTTACCAGAGCTTCTCACGGACATCCTGCTGTAATAAGAGAATTATTGAAAAAAAATCTGCTCATAGAAGTTCCTGAGACAGGAAAAAAACTCTGTGAAATGGATCTCGGCTGGGACGGCCATGTTCATGACAATCTTTCAGAAGGCAGGAAAACCCCTTCACAGGTACTGTTAGATGCCTTTATTAAAGGCATTTCAGAAGTTACCCTTGCTTATTATAATTTTATTGATACGAGAATAGTCCAGGAAGCTGTCAGAGCAGGGGAGATTCTCGGAATAAGAGTCTGTATGGGCATAGAGTTTTCTGTAGGTAAAGCAGGAAACAGAGAACATTTTATGTTTTTGCTTCCTTATTTCAGTAATGTAAAAGAATATATTGATTTTCTGACTCTGAATAAAGAAAAACTTCTTTTTTTCAGGGAAGGTTTGAAGGAAAATACATCACACAGACAGCTTACTATCAGACGTATGCTGGAGAATTTTAATCAGAACTGTCTTCAGGAATTGAATTTCGGTACTTTTAATCTGGATGTTCTTACAGTGAAACCATTGCTATGGGAAGATTTAAAAGGCATTGTTCTTGAAGGGCAGGCATCAAGGAAACATCTCGGTGAATTACTTTATAGAAGGTTAAAACCTGTTCTTCACAGGAGGATTCTTGCGTTAAAGGCTCAATACGAGACATTTCAGGAAGAGGTAAAACAGAAAAGAAAATCCCGTACAGATCTTAATGCCCTGGAATATCTTTATAAAATGGCCAGAAGTAAATATGAAGAACTTACACCTGAGAAATTGAGATTGAAATATTTTGAGAATAAAGCCGCTTTTGATTATGATTCTGCTTTTCTTTCCAAAGAAGAAGTCCTCAAATCTCTCAGAGCTTCATCAGGTGAAACGGTTTATATTCACCCTCTGGAAGTGGGTATAAAGAATGCAATTACTACTATTATAAGACATCATAAATATATTACACAGGTTGAAACCTTCAATATGCAGGACAGCATATATCGTAATCCTATGGAATATCATATGCTGAATAATTTTATTTATCTTATTAACAGAGGCTCTTATGATGATATGAAAAGCTTCTGTGAGAGATGTCATATTACTGATATTCCTGAAGATGAATTTTTTAAGTCCTGGGAATATTATCATGTAAGTCCTCTGAAGACAAGGTGCGGAAGTGATTCAACCGGTCGTGACCCGAAAATTCCCGGTATGGGATTTATCCGTCTCACATCTATCCCGGAAAATTCTTCCCAGAGATATGTTTATAAAACCCATACGGAGGTACCTTTTGATATAGATATATCCCTTGGGAATAACGTATCACACGATGAAAAAAATGAAGAATCCAGAAGTATAATCATATCTCTCGGAAAAGCTTCTGAATTTAAAAAAAATCTTGTAGGAGATGAAGAACATCTTACCCATGTGGATCTGAAAAATTTTTGGGATTATCTCAATCCGACACTGAAAAATCTGATGAAAATATCAATAGCCGCCATACCTGCTTCTATGACAATAGGTTTTTATACTCTTATATGGTTTGGCATTACATTTATAAGAAATGTAATAGCAGATCTGACCTCCAATTCAGGTTTTGATCCGAGAGAATGGAGACTTGAAGATATTAATTTCGAAAATATTGCCAATTCTCTTTTCTGGACAGGATTTTCTGTACCTTTACTGAAGACTGTTGAATTAATTTTTGATACAAGAATAGCCATTTTTCTTAAAGACGACACGATTATAAGATGGGCCAGGTTTTTTGTCCTTGCTTTTGCCAATGGAAGTTATCTCTATGCTCATAACAGCATAAGAGGATTTACCGAGGGAATTAAGAGAATGAATTTCTTCAGAAGTATTCTCTCTTTCCCTTTTGCTTCTATCTTTTCCTATCTTCTGGATTATATTGGCATACCATTTATTCCTAAAGTAGTTCAGACAAAGTTCTGGTCTGATGTAGTGGCAGGAATTATTGAAGGAACAGGAAAATACAGACTTATACAACACTTAAGAAGAAGGGATTTTACAGAATTGCTTCCTCTTCTTGATAGTAACGATGAAAAGAAAAGAACTGTGGCAATAATGGATATCTTATATATATGGGCCAGGATTCAAAGAGGTAAATCGACTCTTTATCATATTTTAACTCATGATAAAGATGTACTGGAGAAGATGCATAATGTATACCATAATGATGTTACTATGGAAGAACTTGTGGAAATGGTAATTAATAATTATCATCATGAAGAAGAAGCCCTTGCTCTCACAAATATCATCGGAGCTTATTATTCTCATTTCTGTACATGGTTGAATAAAATTTACAAAATTTCCGGAAATGGCCGTATTTCTGCATGACATTCAGTAAGTAGTGAGTAGAAATATCATCACTACTCACTACTCACTATTAAGGAGTTTATCGGTGGAAAAAGACAATAATAAAGACAATAATAAAGAACTTGCTGAAGAACTTCCCGTAGAACTTAATAAAGAACTTGCTGAAGAACTTCCCGTAGAACCTAATAAAGAACTTGCTGAAGAACTTCCCGTAGAACCTAATAAAGAACTTGCTGAAGAACTTCCCGTAGAACTTAATAAAGAAATTGCTGAAGAACTTAATAAAGAAATTGCTGAAGAACTTAATAAAAAAGTTACGAAAAAACTTGATAAGGAAGTTACGAAAAAACTTGATAAAGAAAATATTATAATAAAAATGACAGATGTCACTAAAATATATCCCAACGGAGTGAAAGCTCTCAATGTTATAAATATTGATATATCTAAAGGTGAATTTGTTTTTATCGTCGGGCCTACAGGTACAGGAAAATCAACATTTTTAAAACTTATAAACAGGGAAGAAACAGTGACAGAAGGAGAAGTAATTGTAGATGGCAGGGATGTGGAAAAACTTTCTGTAAATGAAGTTCCTTATCTTCGCAGAAGACTGGGAGTTATATTTCAGGATTTCAAACTGTTACCCCGGAAAACCTGTTATGAGAATGTTGCCTATGCTCTTCAGGTAATAGGAGCGGGCCAGAGAGAGATTTCGTATAAAGTTCCCCGTGCTCTGGAAGCTGTCGGTCTTGAAAATAAAGGTACAAGATATCCTGATGAGCTGTCAGGAGGAGAAAAACAGAGAGTTGCCATAGCAAGAGCTTTTGTAAACAATCCTGTTATTATCCTTGCCGACGAACCTACAGGTAATCTTGACCCTGACACTTCCTGGGAAATAACCCAGCTTCTTATCAACCTTAATTCCAGAGGCACTACTGTTTTAATGGCAACTCATGATAAGAGTATTGTAAACAGAACGAGAAAACGTGTTGTAGTCCTTCATACTGACGGAACAATATTCAGTGATCAGGAAAAAGGGGGATATATTCATGGATTATAACAGTATAAGATTTTTTTTCTCGGAAGTTTATACCTCTATAAAAAGAAATTTTCTTATGTCCCTTGCGGCATGCAGTACTATGATGCTTTCTATTTTAATACTGGGATTTTTTTTGCTGATAATAAGCAATCTAAATTTTATGACAGAGGTTTTAATCACTCAGGTAGAGGTTACTGTTTTTCTTAAAAATAGCATAAAAGAAGGTGAAATTTATAAATTAAAAAATACCCTTGCTTCTATGCCTTCTGTTAAGGAAACACATTTTGTTACAAGAGCAGAAGCGCTTAAAAGACTGGAAGAAAGACTCGGTAATATGTCGGAAATAAAGAAAAATACTCTTTTGAATTCTATAGAAGTTTCTGTCACAGTACCGGAAAATATTCCGAAAGTAGCAGAGGAAGCGAAAAAATTGCCCGGAGTCCATCATGTAAAATATGGAAAAGACGAAACGGACATGCTCATAAGATTTTCCAGAAAAGTTAATATAATAGGCATGGTAAGCACTGTTATAATGATATTGATCACTATGATGATCGTCAGTAATGCCATTCGCCTGACTGTTTATGCAAGAAGAAGGGAAATAGAAATAATGCTTCTTGTAGGTGCGACCAGATGGTTTATTAGATGGCCTTTTATTCTGGAAGGTTTAATCTATGGTTTTTCAGGTTCTATCGTAGCAGTTTTTATTCTTTCTTTAATTTATAGTTATGTGTCAGCTTCTATATTAAGCAGTCTTCCTTTTATACCTATGATACCGGGACTGTCTCTGTGGATGGCTATTTTTCTGGTAATTACAGGACCTGTTATAGGTTTTCTTGCCAGTTTGTTTTCTTTAAGCAGATTTTTGAAAGTCTGAATTAAGAAAGAGTGAAAAGTGAAAAAAAATTTTTTTTAAAAGAAGGAGAATATTTTTTTCTGTAGAATTTTCTTTATCCGAATTGCCGCAAAAAAGCAACATCATAAAAAACCACAAAGAGGCTTTTGAATTAATGAAGAAACGAATTTATTCCAGGAGGTCTGTTGTGATAATAAAAAAAGTAATTGTTTTTTCTTTGTTTTTATTTCTCTCTTTTTCTCCTGCTTTTTCAGATAATCTTTCAGATAAAAAAGAAGAACTTAAAGATATAAAATCTCAGATTTCAGAAGAAAAAGATAAAATAGAGGAAGCCAATGCAAAAGAAAAGGTTCTCTCTGAAAAGCTCCGCAAACATCGCTCTCTTCTTTATTCTGCTATGAAAGAAGTTGATAGTGCTTCTTTACAACTGAAAGGGACAGAAAAAAAATTGAAGACTTTAAAGGCAGAATTAAGGCTTTCTGAAAAAGTTTATGCAAAACATCACCGTGAACTTGATAAAAGATTGCAGCAAATATATGAAGATATGGATCCTGCCTATATAACAGTTCTTACAAAATCCAAAAGCTTTTCAGATTTTTTGAATACCTATTATTACCTTCAGATGATTGTTCAGGATGATGTTTCTATTCTAAAACAGATAAGGAAAGAAAAAGAGGAAATCAATAAAAAGAAGGTAGTGGTAGAAAGCCGTTATAACCAGGTGTTAAAATTAAAAAAGCAGTTAAATGATAAAGAGAATAAACTTGCCGGGGTGGTAGCTGATCAGGAATATTTAATTGTTCTTCTGAATGATGAAAGAAAACAGCATACTAACAAGGTTTCGCAGCTTGAAGACGAAGCTCAGACAATGAAACAGGAAATAGATGCTATTATAAATAAAAGCAGTTACTCTTATGGTACTATTCCTTCCTATAAGGGTAATGGTTCTCTTTCTACATGGCCTGCTGCAGGCCCTGTCACTTCAAATTTCGGCTGGAGACTTCATCCTATTTACGGAGAATGGAGATTCCATGCCGGTGTTGATATAGGAGCCGACTATGATACCCCCATATATGCAGCCGGTGACGGAGTAATTATAAGTGCCGAGTGGCTTGGAGGCTATGGAAATGCCATTATGATTGATCATGGAGGTGGCGTGGTTACTCTTTACGGACACTGTGCAGGTCTGGCAGTTTCCTATGGTCAGCATGTAAGCAAAGGGCAACTCGTAGGTTATGTTGGAAGTACCGGTAACAGCACAGGGCCACATCTTCATTTCGAAGTCAGGCAGGATGGTGTGGCAGTAGATCCATGTGCATTTGTTAACTAAGACAGGGATTCCCAGGATTTTGGGGATTACCATGATGGTAATTATTATTAGAAATTTATAATTTACCTACATAGGAGTTTTATATGTGCAGGAGCTTGATTTAATCAAGCTCCTGCAGATTTTATAGTTAAAACTTTTACCTTGAAATTTATTCTTTTTCGAGATATAATAGGATGAAACAGTTTGGATTTCTACGCGTAACGCGTCACGCGTTACGCGTCACGTAGAGGAGGGTTGTTTGTTCTCTGTAATTTAAGGGTATAGGAATTTTCATTCTTAATGGCATAAAATAAGGCTTTAGATGAAAATTAAGTAGAAGCAATTTATCTAAATAATTTAAAAGTATAGGAATTTTCATTTTAAATGGCGTAAAATAAAGATTTAGATGAAAATTAAGTAGAAGCAATTTATCTAAATAATTTATCTGTACTGATAGGAGGCTAAAAAGACTGTATGCTTATAAAAAACAGGTTAATAATGGGGTTTGTGATGTTTTTTTTATTTACTGTATTTGGAGTTACTTTTCTCATCCACTACAGGGTAAAGGCTGCCGATGAAGTAGATACAACAAAAACAAAGAGTGTAGATTATGAAGTTATTGAAAAAGTATATAACCTGGTAGAAAAGGAATTTGTAGAAAATTTTAATAAAAAGGAATTTTTTAACGGAGCTTTCCAGGGTATAAAGAATGTACTGGAAGAGAGGAGAATATCTGTTAGAGAATTACCTGAATTTACTTTCAATGAAACTGAAGACGATACTCAGATACTCAGAGATTTTGAGAAACAACTCAAAGATGTTGTATCTGAATATAAAAGTGATGATTTGTCCGAAGGAGAACTTCTTGATGCCGCTCTTTCAGGAATGCTTGATAAACTTGATGATCCCTATACTATTTATCTGGATCCGAAAGAATATGACAGGTTAAATGAATCTATGAGCGGTGGCAATTTCACCGGTGTTGGTATTTATATAGAACTGGATAGAGATCATGATAATCAGCTCACCGTTGTAGAACCAATTGAAGGTACACCTGCCTATGAAGCAGGCCTTAAACCGGGTGACTGGATAATAAAAATAGATGGTAAACCTACAAGAGGAGTAAATCTTGACGATGCAGTAAATCAGATAAGAGGTCCTGAAAATTCAGCAGTTGTACTTACCATACAGAGAAAAGACGTAAATGAACCAATTGATTTTACCATTAAACGCGCTTATATCCATGTAAGCACTGTTACTTCCAAACTTGTAGATGATAATGTAGGCTATATAAAATTAAGACTTTTCGGATCTGAAACTAATAAAGAAATAGATCAGGCTATGACTGATCTTGAGAAAAAAGGTGCAAAAGCCTTTATACTGGATTTACGTAATAACGGCGGAGGTTATGTTACTGCAGCAGTTCAGGTTTCCAGTAAATTTCTTGATGAAGGTGTAGATATTGTTTCAATAAAAGACAGAACGGGCGGAAAGAATAGATATAAATCTACAGGTTCTGTTCATCCTGATTATCCTCTTGTTTTACTCATAAATGATTTCAGTGCAAGTGCTTCTGAAATTACTGCCGGTGCTATCAGAGATGCAAAACGGGGTATTCTCCTTGGAACTAAAACCTTCGGTAAAGGAAGTGTCCAGACTATTTTTCCTCTTGATAAGGGTGGTGCTATAAAGGTGACAACAGCACATTACTTTACTCCCAGAGGCCGGAATATCAATGAAAAAGGGCTGAAGCCTGATATAATAGTAGATATGGATGAAGATATGATAGGTAGTGAAAGGGACGTACAGATGGATGAGGCAGTTAAATATCTTCACGATCAGATAAAAAAGAAGAGGTCATAATTTTTTAAATTTTTTAGAAGGAGAAAATATTTTCTTGCCTAAAGTTTAAGTTTAAATAGTTGTAACTCGTAAACAATTCTCGCGTCACGCGTCACGCGTCACGTGTCACGATTATTAATATAATTTAATGGAGGAAGTTTTATTATGATTGAGTACGAAGGAAATAAACTGGAGGACTTTGTCGGAGAATATCTGGAACTTTACAAAAAAAAAGAAACTGATAAAGACGCCCTGGAAAAAGCTTTGAATGATTGCTTGCAACAGGTAGTATCTTTAAATCCCGGTGATATACCTGACAATATAGTAAATAATATTCTTAAAACCCTTATGGGTAAGAAGTTTATCGGTGACAGTGCTATAGGATTACCTATGTTATCAGGCCTTCTTAGCATGAAATTACCGGAACATTTTGCAGTAATTGATTATAGAGTTCTGGAAGCTATTTATAAATTAAGAACTAAAGACTTCTTCCCCCAGGATGTAAAATCTTACATCTTAAAGAAATGGCAGAATATGAGATATGCAAATGGCCAGATTAAAAAGATCACTGCAAAGGATTATATTAATTATCTCAGGGTTATAAAAGGCTTTAAGAATAGAATAATAGAAGGAGCCTCTGCAAGGGCATTCCCCTTGAGTGACATAGATAGAGCATTATATGCCTATCATAAATATGGTAAATAGTGAGTAGTGAATAGTGAGCAGTGAATAGACCGGTTTCTTTCTTTTCCCTGCTCACTATTTACTTTTGAAAATTTATGGCTACAGGTAAGACTCATGAACATATAAATATTTTTCTTTTGATTTTACTGGTGCCTCTCTATCTTTCATGGGCGAAGGACTGGATTTTGACTGCTATATTCGGATTATTTTATTTTCTGGGTACTTTTTATTTCTCACCTGACCTGGATATGGCCAATACATTACCTTATAGAAGATGGGGATTCCTGAAATTTATATGGTACGTCTACAGTAAAATAATACCTCATCGTTCCTGGATTTCTCACAGTTTTTTTATAGGAACTCTCTTCAGGCTTCTCTGGTTTACAGCCTGTTTATTTATTTCTGGATTTTTTATAGTCTGGATATTACAGTTTACTTCTATAGGAAATTTTAGCCAGTCCTATATATCGGCATGGCTGGAGATAAAGAAATTCTGCCTTCAGAATAAAAATTATCTTATCCCTGCTTTTCTGGGGCTTTTTCTATCTTCTCTATTACATCAGATTGTAGATGTGATTTCGACTTTTTTAAAAAGAAGGTTTTGAGCAGTGACCAGTGACCAGTTATCAGTGACCAGTATTATAACTGACAAATGGTCACAGCTCAATGAAAAGGTGTTTATTTTATGTACGATAAATTATTAAAACTGAAAGACACAGAGAGCGTCAGACTTGAATATCAGTGTGAAGAATGCGGATACATGGTTCATAAACCTCTTATGGGTGACGACATCTCATTATATCTTGATAAGTGGAGTGATTATCTTACACTTAACTGTCCTTTCTGCGGAGGGAAAACTATGATCCTGTCCGATCTGTTCAGTGAAGAAGAATGGATGGCCATTCATAAATATGCAGAAGGATAGTGGCTAAATTTTAACAATAATGTTACAAATTTCTATTGAACTCTTCAATGATGAATGTTATATTTTATTATAGATAAGTATTTGCATAGAAAAGAGGGAAATATTATGGATATAAAAACTGCCGGTGTAAATTATAATTTTACATATCAACCACAGACAATCAAATCCAAAACTCAGGATAATAAATTCTTTACCATACAGGAAAAAGTATCTCTCGGAGGAGGCCATTTACCTGTAGGATCTTTCCTTACAAGTATGCCTCTTTTGAAGGATTCTGGAGGCAGAACTATTATACCTGATACTACTCAGAATATAGAAAAAAAAGATACTTCTGAAAATAAACCGAAAATAAGCGGGAATATTACCACTCTCTCTATGTTCGAAGGTGAAGGGGTAGTAGCAAGAACTACTAATTATAGTACCGGTATAAATGATCAGTATTTACTCAATGATGGTTTTGACACGTCCAGAGATATTACCAGTGTTACTTCTCATGAAGGTAAACCTTCTGAACCATACAGTTTTACTGTGAAATTTAATGATTTACAGCCAGGTGCAGAAGTCGGCAATCTTGATTTATATTTACTTTTGAGTTTAGGACAGGGTGGAAAGATAAATTTGCCAGATGATATACCGGGAATGACAGAACAGCCATGGAATATATCTTTAGGAGCTTATGATACTAATAATTTTAATGTTTATGATGAAAATGGTATTCTTGATAAATCAGTTCTTAAAAATTTGAAATTTGACAGTTTAAGGGATACTGTTTCCTTTAGTATTGATAAATCTGTAATGAGGAAAAAAGGCTGGAAAGACGGAGAACATATAACATTTCAAACCTTTACTGCAAAGGATTTTGTTAAAAAGGTAGTAGATTCTTTAGATGACCCTGTCAGAAAACCGTGGAATAATAACGGTAATTTAAGTAATTTTATTAGCAGCGATCTTAATTATATGTCATCTCCATCACCATCACAGTCACCTTCTGCTTCTATTACGGGGGCAGCCGGTTCTGCGGCAGATGAAGAAATTGATGACAGAAGTGCTTCCGGATGGGCTACTTTCAATGATCCTATTTACTTTGCTATTACAGATAGATTTTATGATGGTGATGTTTCCAATAATTTTGATGTAAACAAAAAAGATCTTACAAAATTTCACGGAGGAGATCTTCAGGGTATTATTGATAAACTTGATTATATAAAAGATCTCGGCATGGGCACTGTATGGGTTACGCCTACCATGGCCAATCAGGATCTTTTTATGGACAGTGCAGGCTATCATGGCTACTGGCCTGTAGATTTCTTTAAAGTAGACAAACACCTGGGAGATATGGATAAATTTAAAGAACTTGTTGCAAAAGCCCATGAAAAGGGGATGAAAATAGTTCTTGACATACCTCTCAATCATATAGCATGGGAACACCCGTGGAAAAGCGATCCTACCAAACAGAACTGGCTCCATCATAATGGAGATGTTCAGAACTGGAATG
>DAIOEN010000102.1:0-24989 GCA_036746235.1 Vulcanimicrobiota bacterium
TATTTTCAATAATATGTCAAGGGGATTTATTACATTTTTTATAAAATTGCATTACCGGTCTTGTGAATAGTGAGTAGTGAAAAGTGAATAATGTCCTGTTTTTTTACTATTCACTTTTCACTATAAGGTTATTTTTTTACAGGCCTTAAGATAATCTTTTAGACAGCCACCTGGCGATAGCCATAATCGTAAGTACAGGAGGCAATCCGGCAGAATGGGGCAGAACACTGATATCACATACAAATAGATTGTCAATTTCTGTTTGAAGATTTCTATCTACTACAGTGCCTATTGCAGCTGTTCCGCCATTATGTCCTCCATAATATCCTTCTCTTTTAATAATAGTATCAGGTTTTGCTCCTGCGGCTATTAAGAAATCCCTTGCAGATTCACCGCCTCTTGCAAGTTTTTTCAGATCATTTGCCGTTGCTCCCTTGGAAAATGTTCCGTCAGGATATATACACCCGGACGAATCATCGGCTATTTTAACTACTACCGATATATAATTTGATTTCATAAAAGCATCCGCTTTTTCTCTTAAATAATATTTCAATTTTTCCCTGTTTTTTAAAGCACCTGTTGAGTGTATAAAACCTTCACTTTCCAGGAATTCTGTATTTACAAGCTGCATGGGAGGTTCATTTGATATATCTATGTCAGGAGTTATGCCATACCAGAATTCACACATATCAATGAATAATTGTTTCCCTGCATTTTGAACACCTGATTTTTGCAGGATAACAGGTGTTTTTATACCGCCTGCTGCAATGATGATTGTATCTCCATAGTAATTTACCTTTCCGTCCGGTCCTGTTGCTTCAATACCCTTTGCCCTGCCGTTTTCTACAATTGCTTTTTCTGCTTTTGTATTATATACGACTTCAGCCCCCAGTGATTCTGCTTCACGAAGATATTCCAGAGCAGTCCATTTGGCTCCTGTAGGACATCCCAGACTGCAGTTCCCGCATCTTATGCATTTTGTATGATCGATGAATTTTGGCATTCTCTCCATACGGATACCTGCTGATTTGCATATCTGCAATACCCTTATAGAACCATTTTCAGATAGAAGTGATTCATGTATTGGCCCCAGGTTAAGTTCCTGTTCAATTGCCGTGAAGTCTTCGTCCAGCTTTATCCCGAAAGCTGCAAGATCATGTTCCAGAGACCTCACTCCGTTTGCATTCATTAGAACCGTAGCTCCTCCTGCCCCGTATGCTGTAAATAGATCTGTTCCCTCTATGGATTTTTCTATGACAAAGGGAAGGGGAAATTTGTTTTCTCCAAGCTCTATGACAAGTACATCTTTCCCTTTTTTACACAATTCCCTTGCAAGGGTAGCCCCTCCGGCTCCGGAGCCTGCGATAATATATTCATACTTTTTTGACACAATATCACTGCCTTTCTATATTTGTAGGGGCAGGCAGAGGCGCCTGCCCTTTATGGGACAGCCACAGGTGGTGCCATTACAGATTATTTTACATTGTTTAAAGCTAATCCGTATAAAAATCCGCTTTCTATAAGATATTTAATGATTATCTTTATATAGTCATTATAACTATCAGGATACTGGATACCCAGTTCATTCAGTTTTGCCTGTACCTCACGGGAATTCCAGCAGGAAAAATGTTTCCATTTACGGGAATGTGTATCTTTTTTTCCATTAATGTAAAACCCTTTTATAGGGAATATGGCATTCCTTTCGTCGATTCTCATAAGGTACTTTTCCTTCCAGATATTCTGAGGCACAAGTTTTACCTTGAAGCCGTTATGCTTAATCAGGCTGATATAATCATGCCAGGAAATCTCGAGGGGATTATTCATATTATAGATATTAAATCCTCTGGAATTCAGTGAAAGTCTCACTATTGACCTGCTGAGAATGTCCACCGGAGTCATCTCAACAGATCTTTTCCATTCAGGGGCTGCTGTCATCTGTATACATCCCTTTAGAAGAAGAAGGGAATGATTCTTTTCCGGAGGACAGATGCCATTTATGGTATCTCCCGTAATGTTCCCCGGTCTGAAAATATTACTATCCAGGCCGTTTAAAGAGGCTTTAGCCAGTATCCTTTCAATGACCCATTTACCCATGGTATAGCCATTTGTAGACACAGGCATATCACCTGGATCTATCTCAACCAGTCTGCCGCTCCTGTCTCTTATGCTTGCAGAACCCAGGGTGGAGATGAAGTTAAAGGTCTTTTTCCTGCCAGAGGCAGCTATATTTAACAATTCAATTATACCGTTCACATTGCTCTTTTTCAGGGCATTGTAATCATACATATGATGGACATGGGCGCCGGAATGATAAATGCTGTCCAGTGTGTTTTTCAGCATGTCTATAGTATCCGGTTCAAGGCCCAGCTTATCCTCTCCCAGATCTCCTCTGATCAATTTTATACGGGAATTATTTATTAAATGGTCTTTCCTGTAGAATGTAACGGCATTATTAAACTTTTTCAGAATGTCATCATTGTTTTCTCCCCTTACGAGACAGAATATGTCTGCCTTTGTCTCAGAAATCAATGTGTCCAGCAGATAAGATCCCAGGAAACCTGTGACACCGGTTAAAAGGACTGAAGAAGGGTCTTTAAAATTACCGGATGATGTGTAACTGGTTTTAATATCCGTTTCTGAATCCATAAGGGCAATACTCAGATTATCTTTAGTCATACCGGATGTCAGTCCTGTACCATCTATATGGGCCGCCAGGCAGGCAATAGTAGGTTGAGTGAACATCTGAGAGATATTCACATCAGCACCGAGTTTCCTCTTTACGCTCGAAAGCATTCTCACTGTGAGAATGGAATTACCGCCTGTTTCAAAAAAATTGTCATTCACACTTATTCTGTCCAGTTTTAAAAGCTCTTTCCATATGTCTGCCAGTATTTCTTCTGTATGTGTAGAAGGCGGAACATATTCTCTCCTTGAAGACATTATATCTTCCATTTTCGGCAGAGGAAGTCTGGTTCTGTCTATTTTAAAATTGTTATTCAGTTTGAAGGCTTCCATCTGTATAAAAGCCTTAGGGATCATAAATTCCGGAAGCTGATGGGCAAGGAATACTTTGAGATCTTCCTGAGATACGGTGGTATCTCCCGGAACCCAGTAGGCTATCAGATATTGTTCCCATGGAATCACCACACATTGTTTTACCGAGTCATGTTTCAGTATTACAGATTCAATCTCCTCCGGTTCTATTCTGAAACCACGGATTTTTACCTGAAAATCAGTCCTTCCCAGAAACTCAATATTCCCGTCAGGGAGCCATCTGACCAGATCACCTGTTTTATAAAGACGGGTATTTCTGCCTTTTTCTTTATCACTATCTGTTACAAAGGGATTTTCTATGAACCTTTCTGCCGTAAGTTCAGGCCTGTTCAGGTAACATGTTGCAAGAGAGTCTCCTCCTATATAAAGTTCTCCCGGAACTCCCACAGGCACAGGATTCATTTTTTCATCCACTACATAGGCCCTGTAGTTGTAAAGAGGTTTTCCTATGGGTATGGCATCCTTTTCTTTATATGTATCCGTAATGAGGCAGTAAGTGCTGAAACAGGTGCATTCTGTCGGTCCGTAACCGTTAATGATATTCAGACTCTGCGGCTTTACTCCGAGTAATTTCTTTACGCAGCTTATATTTACAGCTTCTCCTCCGAATAATACGGTTCTGAGAGGAGTGAGTATTTCGGAATCGCAATCCACAATGGCATTAAATAAAGATGTGGTGAAGAAAGCCGATGTAATATTATTATCAGATATTTCCTTTTTCAGTATCTGGAGATTCTCGACTTTATTTCTGTCTATGATAACAAGTGTCGCTCCTGACAGCAGTGAACTCCAGAATTCATAGGTAGACGCGTCAAAGGCATAGTTGGCACACTGAGCAATAATATCATTTTCTGTAATTATATCGGTTTTCATAGTTTGAAGGAAATTATTTACAGCTCTGTGAGGTATAGCTACTCCTTTTGGATTTCCCGTTGAGCCTGATGTATACATGATATAAGCAATATCCTCCGGACCGCTGATATTACATGGATTTTCATCAGAGAAATCACCTGTCTCACTATCGAGAGAAAGAACAATTCTTCCTTCATCAGAGAGAACAGGTAATTTTCCTTCAAGTCCGGTCTGTGTGAGGATGATTTTTATATCAGAATTATCCAGAATAAATTTCAGGCGATTTTCAGGATAATTCGGAGGAAGGGGAACATAGGCTCCTCCTGATTTCAAAATGGCTATTATGCCTGTTATCATCTCAATACTTCTTTCCACACATATACCTATGGGTGTACCGGCGATCAGGTCTTTTGAAAGGGAATTCTTATATAAATCCCCGAGTTTTGCGGCCACTTTGTTTGCCTCTTTATTTAATTCTTTATAGGAAAGTTTTCTTTCATTATGGATAAGAGCAATCTTATCCTGCTTTATCCTGACCCGGTCTTCAAATAGTTCCTTTATTGTTTTATTCCTGTCATAATCGATAGAGTTGTTATTAAACTGGTATAAGACTTTTTCTCTCTCTTTCTCTACCAGAATGTCTATATCATGGACATTCCGGTCAGGGAATTTTATGACATGTTCGAGCAGGGAAAGATAGTGATCTAACATGCCCTCCATGGTCTCCCTGTCAAAGATATCATTATTGTATTCCCACAAAATCGTTAGATCTTCCTCTTCGAGATGAGCTTCCCTGGCGGATACATGCTGTTCTGCTCTCGGTATACATATTACGTTTATATCTGTCTTGGCTGTGGCGTTATGTTTCTCCAGTATCTTTCCATGAAGCCCTGCAAAATCGAGAAGGGGAATGGCACTGTCATGAAAAGCAAAGAGAACCTGGAACAGAGGGTTTCGTCCCGGCACATTGCCTGATTTAAGTCTTTCCACAATATGCATAAAAGGAATGTCATAATGAACAGAATCATAAATCATACATTCCTTTGTCGTATTTAAAAGTTCTTTAAAAGACGGGTTGTCAGTCAGATCGGAATAAAGGAGGACGGTATTTACAAACATACCCATCAGTTTTTCTGTTTCTTTAAGATTACGGTTGGCGACACCTGTGCCTATGAGAAATTTCGTCTGTCTGCTGTATCTTGAAATAATGACGGCAAAAGCGGAATACAGGGTATTAAAAAGAGTGACTTTATTCTCTCTGCTGAATTCTCTGAGGGAATGGTAAAGACTCCTTTTTATATCCACTCTGATTACTCCACCGTTAAAAGTCTGAACAGACGGGCGGGGATGATCTGCAGGGAGATTTAACACATGGGGATAGTCTTTTATTTTATTTACCCAGTAACCTATCTTTTCTTCGAGACGATCACCGGAAAGATATCTGCGCTGCCAGAAGGCGTAATCTGCGTATTGAATGGGGAGTTCCGGAAGATGGGAACGTTTACCTTCTTTACGGGCAGTATAAAGTGCCATAAGCTCCTTTAAGAAAAGGGAAACTTCCCATCCGTCGTGCAGAAAATGATGTTCCATATGGAAGAATATGATTTCATCGTCTGCCAGCCGATAAAGCCTCCATTTTACAAGAGGAAGTTTGTAAAAATCAAAAGGTTGTGCCAGTTCTTTTTGTATGAGTTTATCCGCTTCTTCTTCTCTTCTGTCCGGTGAAAAATTCCTTAAATCTATTTCAGGAATTGTTACTTTCCAGGGGGCATGCACAATTTGTACGGGCCCTCTGCTGCTTTCCATGAAGGTTGTTCTCAGGATTTCATGCCTTCTTATGATTTTATTTATAGATTTTGTTAAAATATCTTTATCCATTTCCCCTTTAAATCTTATTGCAAACTGGAAGTTATAAGCTCTGTTGTTGGCTACAAGTTTACTTAAAAACCATATCTGTTCCTGCTGGAATGAGAGAGGAATGTCTTTTCTGTGAAGAATTCTCGGGATAGATATAATCTCTTCCTTTTCACTATCTGTTTTTTTAGAGATTAGCCCTGCCAGATGTTGAATTGTACGCTGTTCAAATATATCCCTGAGGTCCATCTTTTTAGAAAACCTCTTTCTTATTTCAGAAGCTATCTGAGCTGCCATAAGAGAGTGTACTCCCAGGTCAAATATATCATCGTCAGTACTTATTTTCTTTATATTCAGGATTCCGGTAATAATCTTTGAGACTTCTTCTTCTTCAGGAGTCTCAGGTTTTCTGTAAAGGGTTGTTTGTCGCTGGGCAAGTATTATGTCCTGAGAAGGAGTGGGAAGGGCTTTATGATCAATCTTTCCGCTTGGTGAAAGAGGCAAATTCTTCATTTCCACAAATACCGACGGAATCATATAGTCAGGTAAAATCTCTTTCAGATGGGACTGTAGATCTTTCAGTGACAGGGACGTTCCGGCTACAGGAACATAATAGGCTGCAAGACACTTTTCCTTACCTTCATTGTAAGGAGCTACTGCACAATCCTTTATGTCTCCATGAGAAGAAAGGACTGCCTCAATCTCACCCGGTTCAACACGAAACCCCCTTATCTTCACCTGTGAATCAATTCGTCCCAGAAACTCGATAGAGCCATTTGGTAGCCACTTTACAAGATCTCCGGTCCTGTAAAGTCGCAGATTTCTCCCTTTAGCCCTTTCTTCCTCAGTCACAAAAGGATTCTTGATAAAACGCTCCTCTGTAAGTTCTGGACGATTTAAATACCCTCTTCCCACACCTGTTCCTCCGATATAGAGTTCACCCGGTACATCGACTGACACAGGATTCAGATACCGGTCGAGAATATAGGATTTCATATTGGCAAGAGGGCGTCCTATTTCATTATATGAACTTTCCTGATTATATATACATTCATTTGAAACAACGGTACACTCTGTAGGCCCGTATTCATTAATGACCATTCTCCCTTTACACCAGAAGTTTAATGTTTCTCTGTTGCATACATCTCCCCCCAGAATTATCGTTCTCAGTGATGGTACATCTTCCTTCGGAATGGCATGTAATACGGCAGGAGGTATAAACATATCGTTAATAGATTGTTCTTTAATATAACGGTGTAATTCTTCCGGGTCCTTTCTTATCTCATTGCTGGCAATATAAAGAGTGGCTCCGGATAATAATGCAGGATATATCTCTGTTACGGAAGCATCAAAATTTATGGAGGCAAATTGAAGTACTCTGTCACCCTGATTGATATGGCGTATCTTCTTTTCATTAAGTACAAAGTTTACTGCACTTCTATGTTCGATCATTACTCCCTTTGGCTTTCCCGTAGAGCCGGAAGTATATATTATATAAGCGAGGTTGCCGGGGCCACTTACAGGTTCAGGATTTTTATCTGAATATTTTGATATGACTCTCCATCCGCCGTCTAGAGATATTATTCCATAATCTGTATCATTGAGAAAAAGGAGCTTTTCCAGCATGGCACTTTCTGTAACTACCAGAGGTGCAAGGGCATCATCCATCATAAAATGGAGGCGATCTGCCGGGTAAGAAGGGTCAACAGGCATATAGGCACATCCTGCTTTGAGGATTCCGAGTATGGCCACAATCATACCGACTCCTCTGTTTATACAGATTCCTACCGGAGTATCGGGAAGTATGTCTTCTCTGTATATGGTGTTATAGTAGCCTCTGATAGCATTTCCCAGTTGATTGGCCTTTTCATTCAGTTCCCTGTAAGTCAGACTTTTCCCTTCACATACGACAGCAATATTATCCGGTGTAAGTAATGCCTGATGTTCAAAAAGTTTATGGAGTGTCATGTCTTCGGGAAATGGGACATCTGTGTCATTCCAGGTAAAGAGTATTTTCTTTTTCTCTTCTTCTGTCATAACAGGAGCAGAATACGGGGTATCTTTTCCCTGTTCTACCATAGTAAAGCCTCCCTTTTTTTGATTTAATTTTTATTTATACAGAATTATTTTAGCTTGATTAGAGTGAAGAGTGAAAAGTGAAGAGTGAAGAGTGAAAAGTGAAAAGTGAAAAGTGAAAAGAATATTACATTCTTCACTATTCACTACTAACAGGCATGACCGGGTGGTCACAACGAAAAATAAGAACTTATTCCTCTCTTAACCCTTCACGATTCTCATATAAATATAACCTTTTTTAAAAATACTGATAGAATAAGTTCTTTAAAGATTTAAATAAATCCTTTTTTATTAAAAATAAATGGTGGAATTATTCCTTAATTGTTGTGCCTTTAATGAGAAAGGAAAATACAAATGAGAGAAGATAGAGAAAAGCTGCGCAGAGTAAAGCATAATAGAGGCCTGAACAGATACCTCCGGGTGTCATCTGTAAGCCCTGTGATGAAGAGAGGTTTAATATGGCCTGGAAAATTCCCACTCCTATAAAAGAGCCGAGATTGGTGAATGTTCTCAGTATGCCTGCTGCCACGCCATGTCTTTCGCCGGGAGACGCTTTCATAATCAGATTATTGTTGGGAGATAAAAATAAACCGAGAGAAATTCCCGTCAATACCTGAAAAACTATTACAGGCCATAAACAGAGAAGATAAAGTGTTTTTGCGAATACAAGACATGCTATTATTGTAAGAACCATTCCCGTAAGACATAAAATTTTAGGTGAAATCTTATCGGAAGCTTTTCCTGCCATGGGGCCTATACACATATTCACCAGGGAAAATATTATCATTATAAATCCTGCCTTATCTGCTTTCATACTCATGGCATTGATAAGATAAAAGGGAAGTATAAAATTACAGCCTATAACAGCAGTAAATACAAAAAAATTTGCCAGATTGGACCAGGTAAAGTCTTTATAATGAAATATTTTGATGTCCAGCAGAGGATCTTTATATTTACTCTCCCATAAAATAAAGGCCAGAAAAATAATAACGGATATGCTGAAAGATATTAAAATAGATGGTGAATTCCATCCTGCTTTAGGTCCGCTGTGGAGTGGATACATCAGTGTTACGAGCCAGAAAAAACTCAAAAACATTCCTGTAATATCGAATTTTTCATCTGATTTTATTATTTTCTGGTCTCGAGGGAAAAACATAAGTGTAATTATAATTGCTACTATACCTACAGGAACATTGATAAGGAATATCCATTGCCAGTTAAAATGGTCTGTTATAAAACCGCCCAGGGGAGAACCGAGAGTAAATCCGATAGCCGCGGAGGTTGTAATAATACCGAAAGCCATACCTCTCATAGTGGCAGGTAAATATTTCGGAATAAGAGCAGATGGTATTGAATAGAGTATGGAACCGCCAAGACCCTGAATACACCTTGATATAACAAGCATTGTTATAGATGAGGAAATGCCGCAGAGCAGCGAACCTATAACGAAAATAATATATCCTGTAATAAAGACTCTGACAAGTCCCAGTCTGTCTCCCAGTTTCCCGAAAAGAAGTATTGTGCCGGTCATAATGAGAAGATAGGAAATTACAACCAGGGAAACCATGTTTATATCGATATTGAAGACTCTGGCAATAGTGGGAAGGGAGATGTTTACAATATAATTGTCCAGAGTGCACATAAATGTTGCAAAAGCAATACTGAAGATAATCCAGCGAATTTTTCCACTGCCCTGAACTATAGTATCGGTCATATTATTTAACTCCCTCCCTTATTATACCCTCTCGTTTATTGTTTATTTAGCCATTATAGCATTTTTTGTTAAGAAGTGAATAGTGAATGGTGAAAAGTGAATAGAATAAAATATTAATTACTTTTCACTTTTCACTCTTCACTTTTCACTCTTCACTAATAATTTCCGTAAGGTTCCGAATAACATGAGTCAGAATAAAATTCATAGTTTATTTTCTTATTTCCTTTTGCAGGTACTGTTATTTCCCATATTACAGTTTTTCCTACTTCTTCCGAAGGGGGTGTATCATATTTTACTTCTGTTCTGTCAGGATATTTCGTATCCATGACTTTTAATTTAAGATCTTTGCTGTCGAAATTATTTATCTCAAGAATGATTTTGTGGTGATATTCCTTGGTACCTCTTTTTTCAACATCTTCTTCTATGGAAACGGTTTTCTTTACTCTTATGTCACTCAATCCGCCCATAGTTATACTGCCTTTACTGCCGGGAGGGGTCCATTCCACATAATCGGAACCCATATAAAGGCCCTGCTGATATATTCTTACAAGACCTTCGGCGAAGGGTTTGTCAGAATCATTCAGGACTTTATATATAACATCCACTCTCTGTCCTTTCCTTGTATCCCATACGATATTTTTTGTACAGGACAGATTTTTTGTAATAAGGTTAATATTCGTTATGCCGCCTTTATTTATTGTCTGGCTGCTCAGATCGTATGTGTAATAAGCATTTACTCTCTGCGAACCTGTCGCAGAAGAATACTCTCCCGTATCGGGCAGAGCTGCCTGGGTCATATTCATATTGTAGTTATATCTCTGATCGTTATTATTTTCACTGCCTATAAGGCCGGAAACGAGTTTTAATGTTACATCTTTTAAGTCTGTGGCATTATTGGTTATTATCACATTATATGAAAAATCTACCTTCGTATCATCCAGGATATTCATATTATAGGCAGGTTTCCAGTTTATGCCGTTAATAAGATAATTCAGTTCCACATTTCTTTTGCCGGGAGAATTACTCTCCCAGTTCAGTTTATAGAGTCCTCCCTGATTTTTTGTGTCAAAAAAACATGATTTTACCGGAGATCCGTTATCTTTAATTGTAAGACTTTCAAGAACTATAGATGGAGGCAGTAATACAGAAACCTGTTTTTCTGCATATACTGTGAGCATATCTTTTATAAGAGCTGTGTTGCCGTTATATATTACGGCCTCTTTCGGTGAACTTTCGTAAACAGGTTGAAATTCTTCGTCTTTTGCCTGCAAAATACCGGTTAATAGAACTAACATAATAATGATTGTACCAAGATAGAGATTTTTCATAAATATGTCCTCCTTTAAAATCGTGATGCGTGACGCGTAACGCGTGACGCGATGGTTAGCCATCCTTTTAATTATTCTGTCCTGTTGAGACGTTTCCACCATATGCCGGTGCATTCGGGAATAATAATGTGATTATTTTCTTCCATATAATTTTTTTCTTTTATTATATAATCGGTTAAATTATCTCCGAAGAAAAACCTCAATATTCTGTCTGCTTCATCTATATTGCTGAATTCGTAATCTGTTCTTATAGATGTTCTGTCAAACAAAAGTTCTTTTTCAAGATAAGAATAATACAGTTTCAGTTTTTCATCTCTTAAAAAAGGAGTTTTGTAGCCTGTGCCGAGTGTTTCTATAATGAGTATTGTTCCGCCTGGCTGTAAAATTCTGTTTATTTCATCAAAGACCCTGTTCAGTTCTTTTTCCCATATATTAAAATTCCATTGAACAATATATGAAATACTCCATCCAGATATGACTGTATGAGCCATGTTATTTTTTACCGGTATAAATCTGCTGTCAGCCGCAGCAACAGTCCAGTTTTTTAAAGATTTTTTTTTCAGTTTTTCTTCCGCCAGAGAAAGCATATATGGTGAAAGATCAAATATGTTTATGGAATGAGCCAGAGGAGCGATCTGTAATGATATCCTTCCCGTGCCGCCGCCCAGTTCTATTATATCTTTCCCTTTAAAATCCGCTATCTTCAGAAGAGCAGGTAAAAGATTATGTTGATAATCTTCTTTTGACACAAGTTCTTCATAATTTTCTACATATTTTCCATAGATTTCGTCATGTTCAGGCATCATATATTCCTCTTTTTTATATAGCTATAAATAAATTCTACTATCTATTTCTAAAACCCTTTTAGAGTTTATTATTTAAAATTTATGAATTATCTTTAAAATAAAAGGTAATTTTTAAAATTTAATAGAATAAATTTATATATGAAGATTTTATTTTGCTGCAAGTGAGGGTATGTTATGCTGGAAGTCAGAGTATGTGTCGGCACAAACTGTGCCTATAAAGGCGGTTTGCATATACTGGAATATCTGGAAGAAGAGGAAGATTTACAGAAAAAAATAACATTGATTACATGTAACTGTATCAATAAGGAATGTAAACCTGATTTTTCCCCCATAGTCGTAGTAGGTAACGAAATGATTAAAAAAGCAACCCTTAATAAGGTTCTTGTAAAAATAAGAGAAGAATTATATAGGTGATGAGAATTTTAGTAACGGGCAATCTTCGCGTCACGCGTCACGCGTCACGCGTTACGAACAGGAGATAATTACAATGAATCCTTTCATGACAAGAGGTTTATATACAGACCCTGTAGATATAAGGCGTAAGGTCTTTGCAGAAGTGGCAAAAGTGATTTTAGAAAATGATTATACGAATCTTCTGAAAATGAGAGAAGGAGTGGCAAAGATTCCATATAGAATAATCACTAAAGAGGATCCTACCTATCGCTGCTGTTCCTATAAAGAAAGAGCAATTGTCACCGAGAGGGTAAGGCTTGCCCTGGGACTACCGCTGTGGGAAGGCGGTCTTTACGGCCCTGCCTATACGGGAATTGAAGAGATATTAAAACCTGAAAAAGTATCTGACCTCTATATGATAAATGTAATTTCCGAAGCATGCGAGAAATGCCCGACAAGAACCTATAAAGTAACTGATAATTGCCGCATGTGTCTTGCCCATCCCTGTTCTCTTGTATGCCCTGTGAAAGCAGTTGATTTTACCGATACTTCGGCAATTATAAACAATGAGCTATGCGTTAAATGCGGAAAATGTAAAGAAGCCTGTCCTTATGAGGCTATCGTTAATTATGACAGACCATGTGCCGTTGCATGCGGTGTTAACGCCATTGAAACAGATGATACGGGAAGGGCTGTAATTAATTATGAAAAATGTGTCAGATGCGGAATGTGTATTACAGCCTGTCCTTTCGGCGCAATTGCGGATAAATCGGAATTTGTTCAGATGCTTATCGCCATAAAGGAAGGAAAGAACATGTATGCCATTGTGGCTCCGTCTTTTGTGGGACAGGCAGGCCCCCTGGTTTCTCCCGGTCTTATCATCGCCGGTATAAAAAAGATAGGTTTTAAGGGAGTTATGGAAGTTTCTTACGGAGCAGATGTGGCCACTGTCCGTGAAAGTGAAGAGTGGTACAGAAAGATTTACAGAGAAAATCAGCCTTTCCTGGGTACGTCCTGCTGTCCTGCATGGGTCGATATGGCAAGAAGGCTTTTCCCTGACATGGCGGAAAATATTTCCGATTCCTATACCCCTATGGTGGCAACAGGAAAGTTTATTAAAGAAAAATATCCCGGTGCAATCGTAACCTTTATAGGGCCATGTATTGCGAAAAAAGCTGAAAGTTTAAGGCCTGAAATGGCTCCCTATGTGGATTTCGTCATAACCTTTGAAGAACTTGCTGCCATATTTGTTTCTATGGATATAGATCTTTCTGATATATCCGAACCTGTTCCTTTATCTGACGGAAGCGGCTCAGGGAGACATTATGCCACAAGCGGCGGTGTGGCAGAAGCTGTGAAGCTAAATATTATGAAATTTCATCCCGATTGTAATGTTAAAATAGAAAAGGCCGATTCTCTTGAGGGATGTAAAAAGATGTTAATTCTTGCGAAGGCGAAAAAATTGGATGCCAATCTTCTGGAAGGTATGGCATGTCCTCAGGGGTGTGTTGGAGGGCCGGGAATTCTGGCGCCAATAAAGAAAGTCTCTGCGGAAGTAGAAGGATTTTCTAAAGAGGCTTCTTTTTATGGTTCCTATGAAAATCCGCTGTTAATTGAAGGCAGTCATATTTAATTACTTCCACATAAAAACTTCAAAGAAAAAGGACATTCAAGCATAATCAGAGAATTTGTAAAAAGTAAAAATCTACAAATATAAAAAACGTAAAAAGGAATTATAAATGAATCAGAAACAGCTTGAAGATTATCTCTGGGGATCTGCCGATATTCTCCGCGGAATAATTGATGCAGCCGATTTTAAACAATACATTTTCCTTTACGAGCACGCTAAAGTCCGTGGGCTTTCCCCGTGCTCGTAAAATGAAACTAACTTTTTCTGCAGAGTATCTTCCAGCAGGGAACGCCGTAATGGAGGATAAATGTCTTTTCATCATGTTTTAAAGTGTCATAAAAATTTTTTAAATAAATTCTCACTTTTCTCTGTATCATTTTTTTTACATCTTCCGGTATTATATTTCCGGCATGTTTTATTTCCTCTACGGTTTCCAGGATTTTATCATTTCTGTAATTATCGAATGTTTCGTCTAAAATGACCGGCATAAGCCCTGATTCTTTAAATAAATCAATATATGTGTCAAGTGCCAGATAGTGTCCGACTCTATAAATACTTTCAGGATGAAGTGTTTTGTAATAATCCAGAGCTTCTTTTCTTTCCAGTAAAGTAATGGCAAATAAAGAGGTATGTTCATCTTCTAAAACACAGGGCGGATAATATCTGTTCGGAATTTCAAAATAGGCCGTTCCTCTATAGTAGAGCATAGACGAAATATTTTTTATGACCTGTGCCGGATCATTGACATGTTCCAGAACATTATTACAGGTAATAATATTGAAAAAACATTTAAATTTTTTATCAGGATTTTCTTCTATATTCTTTATGTATATTTCGGGATTTATATTGTTATCTTTAAAATTTTCTTTTGCTATAGTGAATATGTCTTTATCTATTTCAAAACCGTAGCAGGCGGCTTTTTTTTCCGCAAAAGCAACAATACATCCTCCATAGGAAAAACCTGTATCCAGACAGGTTGTATCTTTAATCTGCGTATATTTTTCTACTGTAGATGCAATTTCTCTGCCTCTTTCATTTGTTGCCAGGGCATATTCCATCCACAGAGGTATGTTTCCGTCCTCTATGGAAGGTTTCCAGAAGTTTATTAAAGCCTGAAAGAAATATTTGTTTTTTGTTGTTTCGAATTTTTCTCTGTTCATCTTGTAGACTATATTAATTCAGATACATGTTGTTGTAAAGCCTTCAGAAATTTTTTCTATAATATTATTTTTATATATATTTTGTTATTTATTGTTACTATATTTTTATTTTGTATATTTTTTAATTATTAAATTATTTATGATGTTAATATTTTATTGATAATTTTCTTGAAAAATAAATATAATAATTAATTTGAAAAATATTTTGTTTTTTTATGTTACTATTTTTATCTTCAATTTTTAATTTATATTATATAGCTAAATTGGCATTCGGAGCAAATTGTAGATTTCAGGGGCTTATTTTACTGTAGTATACTGTGATAATTGCAAACCAGAAGATGGAACACATGAGAATGAAGAAACCTGATTTTGGCAGAAAGATCGTCAGGAAAAACATTATTATTGCGGAAACTGCACATAATCTCTTAAAACCTATCTGATCCATTATAATAATGAAATGCTATAAATTTCTTTCAATAATGACTAATAGAGGGATTTTCTCTTTATTATCGAAATTATTTATACCTTATTTTTTATTATAACGGAGGTATATTTATTATGAAAGCTCTTATGAAACGTAATGCGGAACCGGGTCTCTGGATGGAAGATGTTCCAATACCGGAAATAGGCCCCAATGATCTTCTTGTGAAAATTACGAAAACAGCTATATGCGGTACAGATCTTCATATATATAACTGGGATGCATGGTCACAGAAAACCATTAAAGTCCCTATGGTTACAGGCCATGAATTTGTTGGAAAAGTTGTTGACATGGGAAGTGCCGTGAAAGGTTATAATAAAGGTGACAGGGTTTCGGGAGAAGGTCATATAGTATGCGGCCAGTGTCGTAACTGCTATGCAGGAAGACTTCATCTCTGTCGTAATACTGTAGGTATCGGTGTACACAGACAGGGATGTTTTGCAGAATATCTATCCATTCCTGCGAGTAATGCCTTTCGCCTTCCTGCCGATATTTCAGACGATCTTGCCTCTATTTTTGACCCCTATGGAAATGCCGTTCATACAACCCTTTCTTTCGACCTTGTAGGAGAAGATGTCCTTATTACAGGTGCAGGGCCTATAGGCATTATGGCAGTAGCCATTGCAAAACATGTGGGAGCCAGATATGTTGTTATAACAGATGTAAACGATTACCGACTGGGGCTTGCTGCAAAGATGGGAGCCACAAGAACGGTAAATGTAGCGAAGGAAAAAGACCTTGCCGGTATTATGAAGGAACTCGGCATGAAAGAAGGCTTTGATGTGGGGTTTGAAATGTCCGGAAACAGTCATGCCTTCCGTTCTATGTTGAGTGTTATGAATAACGGTGCCAGAATTGGTCTGCTCGGCATTTTCCCTGAAGAAGTGGCTATTGACTGGAGTCAGGTCATATTTAAAGGATTATTCCTTAAAGGCATTTACGGAAGAGAAATGTTTGAAACATGGTATAAGATGACAACTCTTATTCAGAGCGGTTTGAATATTACCCCTGTTGTTACACATCATTTTTATATAGATGATTTCGAGAAAGGTTTTGAGGTTATGAAGTCAGGCCTGTGCGGCAAGGTTATTCTGGAATGGAGTAAGTAAATGGACAAATATGAAACTTTAAGAAGAACAAAAGATTATATTGTTGTCAGAGAAGCATTTAAAGAAGATTGTGCCGGAACTATAAACTGTTTAATAGAGAGGCTTACAGGTCTGGGACAGCTTATAAATATTTATGAAAGTGAAATGAACAGGATTTCTTTTAATAAAGAAAAACAAGAGATCCTTATGGAAGGCGTAGATGAAACCCTTAAAGCAGGGAAGATGATAACAAAGTGGATAAATAAATTGAAGAAAGATTTCCCGGAATATGATTTTTCCGTTTATCCCGATCTGTTGAATGTAGTAAGTAAAATGGAAAATATTAACCCTTAGTACCGTAACAGGTAAAAGGGTATCCATAAAAAGCTTCTGCCTGGCAGGCTCTGGAGAAGAAAAATTAGTTTTTTCTATAGTATAAAAAATTAAATAAGGGTTAATTTATTGTCTGTAAAACAAATTATATAAGGCAAATTATTTTTCTTCGTAAGAGCCTGTCAGGCAGAAGCTGATAAAATGGTTACTAATCACCATTCACTACTCACTGACAGGCATAGCCGGGGCGGTCATAACGAAGAATGAGAATTTGTTTCTCCCGTCACGCGTTACGCGTCACGACTATAACCGGATGAATATAGAAAGATTCTGGCAATAACCGTTATGAGAATAATTGTATCTGTATATAAAAAATTCCTTGAAGTCTATGGCACTCAGGGCTGGTGGCCTCTGTCAGGTCTTGATAAACCTCTTTCTGATGAAGATAAGGACTGGCCCGGTTATATAAAATTTACCAGTAATGAAGGCACTGTAGAAGATTTTAAGAAAAACTGGCCCCGCCATCTGGGGGTTTCTCCGAAAAATGACAGGGAAAGATTTGAAATAATCACAGGAGCCATACTCACTCAGAATACGTCGTGGAATAACGTAGAAAGAGTTTTGTATAATTTAAATAAACACAACCTGAATAGTTTAGATAAAATGAAAATTATAGATACGGGAGATCTGGCACTTTTAATTAAAAGTGCCGGCTATCATAACCAGAAATCTGACAGATTGAAAGGAATTGCTCTTTATTTTTTAAACTCATATAAAAATTTGTCCGATTGTTTTAAACTTCCTCTGAAAAATTTACGAAAAGAACTGCTTGCTCTTAAAGGTATAGGGCCGGAGACGGCAGATTCCATAATACTTTATGCAGTAGAGTTGCCGATTTTTGTAATTGATGCCTATACAAAGAGAATTTTCTCAAGGATCCTCGGAAAATATGAAAAACACGATTATGAGTTCTGGCAGAATTTATTTATGAAACAATTTGACGGAGAAAAGAATAACGTTGAAATTTTTAAGGACTACCATGGACTTATTGTAAAACATGGCAAGGAATTCTGTAAAACTGTCCCTCTCTGTAAAGATTGTTTCCTGCGCAATTCGTGTTATACACATTTACAAAATGTTGACTGTCAAAAAATGTAACAACTATGACCGGTTCAGTCACAACGAAGTATGAGAATTTGTTCCTCCCGTAACGCGTTAGGCGTTACGATTTTCATAATAAACCTCTAATTTATTCTTCGTCTATCTGCAAATAAAGAGCAGGTTTTTACTGTAAAATGTAGAATTTAAACAGAGCTCATCACAATTTTACAGTAAAAGGGGTTTGGATAAATTTGCTTAAAAATAAAAAACTGCTTCTCATAGACGGTCATGGCCTTTTATACAGAGCCTATTATGCACTTCAGAGAACTGCCATGACTACTTCTAAAGGTATTAAGACATGGGCCGTTATGGGATTTATTAATATGCTGACCGGGGCCATAGAAGGACAGAAACCTGATTATGTGGCCATAAGTTTCGATACGTCGGCTCCTACTGTGAGGCTCGAACAGTATGAGGACTACAAGGGACAGAGGGAAGAAACGCCCGATGATTTCAAGGAACAACTCCCCTATGTATTAAAACTTGTTGAAGCTTTTAAGATTCCTATGTTTGAAAAAGAAGGTTATGAAGCAGATGACTGTATTGCCACAGTTACCAGAAGAGCTGAAAAAGAAGGGGCAAATATTTATATACTTTCCGGTGACACAGATCTCTTTCAACTTGTTTCTTCTCAGACTAAAGTCCTCTATCCTGACAGAAGCGCAAAGGAACTACAGTGTTATGATATAAATGCGGTAAAGGAACGATATGGACTTGAACCGGAACAGCTTATAGACCTGAAAGCCCTTCAGGGAGATTCTTCAGATAATATTCCAGGCGTTCCAGGTATAGGAAAGGTGAATGCAACAAAACTTCTCAAGGAATTCGGTAATATTGAAGGCATTATGTCAAATCTGGATCTGATAAAATCCGAAAAAATCAGAAATATTATGAAGGAAAACGAACAGAAGGCATGGGACAGCAGGAAACTTATAAAACTTTATACCGATCTCGATCTTGCTATAAACTGGGATGACTGTCTTCTCACTGAACCTGATGCCGATAAATTAAGAGACCTTTTGACGGAACTGGAATTCAAAACTTATATGCAGAAATACGGCCTTTCTGAAAGAAAAAAGGAAGAACGTGAATATAAAACAGTAATAGTTTCTTCCGAAGATTTACTTAAATATCTTCTGGAAGATCTGAAAAACTCTTCTTGGATGGCTTTAAACTGTTTTTCTTACAGAGGTCCGTCATTATATAAGTCTCTTCTCGGTATTGGCATAACGACAGATAAAGAAAATTATTATATACCTTTCCCTTACAGTGAATATAAATGTAACAAAAAATCCGAAATGTCTCAGGGTCTTTTATTTGACTCTGTCGATGAAGGTAAAGAAAATTCTTTTCTCGAAACGGAATATGCCCTGAAACATATGAAAAATTTTCTTGAAGACGAAAATCTACCCAAATACGGATTTGACCTTAAGAATGTTTATATACAGCTTGCAGGATATGATATAACACTGAGAGGTATTGTCTGCGATGTTCAGGTAGGCGCCTTTCTTCTGAACAGTGAAAGACCTTCGCCGGATTTATCTTATATAGTTTCAAAATATTTATCTCTTTCCATTAAAGATGAAGAAGAAATACTGGGTAAGGGGAAAAAAGCTCTCTCCTGGGAGGACCTTTCCACAGAAAAACAGGGGGAAGCTTCTGCCAGAATGACATGTCATATAAAATCCCTTTCAGATGTATTAATCTCCAATCTACAAAATCTAAATCTTCTGTCGCTCTTTCAGGACATGGAAATTCCTCTTGTATCCGTCCTTGCAAGGATGGAAATGAGAGGCATAACCCTTGATACGGAAATATTGCAAAACCTTTCTTCCCGCGTGGACGAAGAATTAAAGAGGCTTTCTGCAGAGATTTATTCACTCGCAGGTGAAGATTTTAATATTAATTCGCCGAAACAGTTAGGTGAAATTTTATTTGATAAACTTGCCCTCCCCGGAGGGACAAAAACCAAAACAGGATATTCCACTGCTTCAGAGGTTCTCGAACCTATCAGAGAACATTGCAGAATAATAGATTATATCCTGGAATACAGGGAATTATATAAATTGAAAACAACTTATCTGGATGTATTGCCCGGCCTTGTTGATCCTCTTACGGGAAAATTACATACCAGTTTCAATCAGACCATTACCGCAACGGGAAGATTGAGCAGCAGTAACCCGAATTTACAGAATATACCTGTAAGAACGGAATTCGGAAGATTGATAAGGAAGGCTTTTAAACCTTCCGGAACTGAGAATATACTCCTTGCATGTGATTATTCCCAGATAGAACTCAGAATCCTTGCCCATTATTCCGGTACGGAAAGGCTTGTTAAAGCATTCGTTGAAGGTCATGATATTCACAGTGAAACTGCAAGGGATATATTTGAATTACCTCCTGATCGGGAACCGGATTCTTCCATGAGACGTATCGCAAAAACCGTGAATTTTGGTATCCTTTACGGTATAAGTGATTTCGGTCTTTCCAGGAATCTGGGTATTGACAGGAAGGATGCGAAAAAATATATAGAAAGCTATTTTAATAAATTTCCGGGCATAAAAGCCTATCTTGATAATGTAGTTGTAGATGCCAGAGAAAAAGGTTATGTAGTGACTGTTTCAGGCAGAAGAAGGAATTTCTTTCACCTCTCTGACAGAAACTGGAATGTAAGAAAAGCAGAAGAAAGAATGGCTGTAAACGCTCCCATACAGGGAAGTGCTGCAGATATTATAAAACATGCCATGATTACCATAGACAGGGAGATAGAGCAGAGAAAACTTAAATCATCTATGGTACTGCAGATCCATGATGAACTGGTCTTTGATCTTCCTGCAGAAGAGTTTAATGAATTGCTTCCTTTCGTTAAATCTCATATGGAACAATCTTATAAACTCACTGTGCCTGTGGTAGCAGATTTTAAATCAGGAAGAGATTTATATGACATGGAAAAAGTTTTATAATTGCGTCTTTTATTATGACGGGTATACTGGATTACCAGTGATTAAGAATGAATTTCTACTTACTGATAACTGGTAACTGGTAACTGGTAACTGGTAACTGAAAAATACCTGTCATTTAAAACCACAATCACTATTGCTTTTTCTATAGATATTGAATATAATCTTAGATACTTATATGTATAATTTTTTAGAACATTGGATCTAACTTCCTGATGCCCGGTTATCATTATGTGAAACCGGTTTTGGAAAGGGGGACAGATGGATTTCAGGAAGAATATTTATCGGATTTTAAGGTAATTCTTTACCTTAAGTGAGTTTCTATATACTTTTTCATTTATCTGTAAATGAGAGTATAATTTTAGGTTAAACCTGAAGGGAGTGCTACTAGAGTGGACAACAGCGTGAATGTAAAAAAGACTGCTGAAACGACAAGTGAAAAAACAGGAAAAATTAATGAGGGTATTGATAAAGAAGTAAAAAGCGTTGTGGAAGATGTGGAGAAAGTAATAACAGAAATAGATCAAGAAGAAAAATTGAATGAAACAGACCAAAAAGAAGCAATGGAAGAAATGTATGATAAGACCTTTACGGAAATCTCCGAAGGAGCAGTTATAGAAGGCGAAGTAGTAAGAGTTGATAATGAAGGAGTTTTCGTGTCAGTGGGACATAAAAACGATGCTTTTATTCCAAAAGATCAGCTTTCTTATCGTAGCTTTGAGAATCCTGAAGAAGTTGTTAAAGTAGGAGAGAAAGTGTCTGTATATGTTATGTCTATGGAAGATGAAGAAGGCAGACTTATTTTATCCAAAAAGAGAGCCGATCTTGAAGATGCATGGCGCAGAGTTACTACTGCCTATGAAAAACAGACTGTTATTACAGCCACTGTTGTTGAACAGGTAAAGGGCGGCCTGATAGTGGATCTCGGTCTGAGAGGTTTTGTACCTGCTTCACAGATAAGACTTAAACCTGTAAGAAATCTGGAAGAATTTGTTGGCGAACCATTACGTCTTAAGGTCCTCGAACTTGACAGAAACAGACGGAAAGTTGTTTTATCCCAGAAAAAAGTACTTCAGGAAGAAGGAGTTAATAAAAAAGAAAAGACCCTTACAGATCTTAAAGAAGGCAAAATAGTGAAAGGAACTGTTGCAAGGGTTACAAATTTTGGAGTTTTTATTAACCTGGGAGGCGTCGATGGTCTTGTTCATATTTCCGAGCTTTCGTGGGACAGGGTTAAACATCCGTCTGAAGTCATCAGTGTGGGCCAGGAAGTTGAAGTAATGGTACTTGCAATTAATAAAAAGAAAGAGAGAATATCTCTCAGCTTCAAGCAGGCACAACCGGACCCGTGGCAGTTCAAGGTAGAAGATTATAAACCAGGACATATTATGGAAGGTGAAATTACCAAGATTGCTCCGAAATATATATTTATAAAGCTTGAACCTGGTATTGAAGGACTTGTTCCTCTCCATGAAGCTTCAGAAGATAAAAATGCCAGACTCGGTGAATTATTTACTATAGGCAGTAAAATTCCTGTTAAAGTTCTGGATGTTAAACCTGCACAGAGGAGAATGACTCTGAGTATAAAACAGGCAAAAGAAGAAAAGAAAGAAAAGGAATTTGCCTCCTATCAAACACGTCAGGGGAGTGAAAGTGTCACTATTGCAGATCTTCTTGCTATAAATACCAAAAAAGATTAACAGAGATTATAGATAATTTACCCGTCATGCGTCACGGGATATTTATGGAGGTAATCTTTGCTTATAGGCCTTACCGGTGGCATAGCCAGTGGAAAGAGTAGAATTTCTCTTTTTTTAAAATCTCAGGGTGCAGTAATAATAGATGCCGATGAGATAGCAAGACATGTTGTGGAACCGTCATCTTCTGCGTTGAGGAATATTGTTGAACTCTGGGGAACAGATATATTGAAGCCCGATCAGTCTTTAGACAGACAAAAACTGGCTTCTATAGTATTCAGTAATAAGAAGGAACTTGAAAAACTTAATAATATTACTCATCCTGAGATTATAAGAGAAATTAAAGAGAGAATTTCCCGTGAGCCTGCCGGAAGCTTAATAGTTCTGGATGCTCCTTTGCTTATAGAATCAGGTCTTTTTACAATAGTAGATTATGTATGGCTTGTAAGTGTAACAGAGACCACTCAGATTAAGAGATTAATGAAAAGAGACGGTATGACAATAGAAGAAGCTCACAGGAGAATATCTATGCAGATGCCTCTGGAAGAAAAGAAAAAATATGCCCATGTGATTGTAGATAATAATGGTCAGTGGGAAGATACAGAAAATTTTATTCGCCTCTACCTTTTTAAGAAAGGGGGACAGCCTCAGTGCTGACAGGGCTAATACAACAGCGATTATTATTTGATTTGAATTGATCTTCTATAGTCGCTGATATGAATGAAATGTCCTGGATTTTTTTATTATGAATAATCCGGAAAACATAAAAAAAATGAAACTTGGAGATATTCTTGTCAAGTATGGCCTTATAAGTCACGAACAACTGGAGACAGCTCTTGAAGCTCAAAAGGAGTTTAAAACTCGCCTTGGAAGAACTCTTGTACAGCTTGGCTATGTTACTGAAGATGATATAAACTGGGCCCTGAGCAATCAGCTTGATATTTCTTATGTACATCTTACAATAAACATGGTAGACCTTATTGTTGCCAGAAGTATTCCGAGAGAAGTCCTTGAATTTTATCAGATGATACCTATTGCGCAGATAGGTAATGAACTTACTCTTGTTATGGCAGATCCTACAGATAATCAGGCTATTGAAACAGTGAAAAATACGATTAAAGCAGAAATATCCATATCTCTGAGTTCTTCCAGTAATATTCTGTCTATAATTCGTCAGGTATTTAAAGAAGAAAGTTCTCATGAGATCCAGCACAGTGATATGGAAGGGATAAAATCGGTTGACTATAAAAAAGAAATCAAGAGGCTTGTTACAAGAGATTTCGACAGTGGTATTTTTGTCTATACCGTAATATTCAGGGCCTTTGAGGCAGATGCATCTGAAATACATATTGAGCCGGCACAGGATATGCTCAGAATAAGATATAAGATAGACGGAATTTACCACGAGTATTTTTCCAAGCCCATGAGTTTATATCCATCAATAATGGCCCAGCTTGAAGCCATTATTAAATCTGGAAATACTTCAGGCGACGGAGAAGGACCTTTTTCTATTAATGTTATGGACCAGGTTATAAGGATAAATGTCCATTTTGCTCCTACTATTTACGGTAAATCTGTAGTTTTAACCCTTATACCTTTTATAAAAGATCCTGTAAAACTCTCTGACATGAAGATTGATGAAAGAATAACTCTGGAACTTGCGAGAGCCATGAAAAAAAATTCAGGTGTTATTATTGTATCTTCTCCGGGGAAGCTTGAAATCACTAAAACTCTTTATGCAATGCTCAGGGAAGTATCTTTTACAGATAAAAAAGTTGTTACCCTTGAAGATTTCGTTACTTTCAGAAGGGAAGGATTTGTACAGATGGAATATTCTTCTTTCGGACATAGTAATGATTATGAAGTTTTAAAAATGGCACTGGGCCAGAATCCTGATATACTTATGTTAACTTCTGATTTGAGTAGAGAAAGCCTCACGATGCTTTTTAATGTTGCTCTCACAGGGAAGTTAATATTGATAGCCCTGCCTTTTCAGAATGTTTATACATGTTTCTGCTACCTTACATCTCTTGGAATAGAGCCTTTTGCTATAGCAGGTGTACTTCAGGGTATTTTTTCCCAGCGTTTATCAAGGGCTCTTTGTTTTAATTGTAAGCAGAGTGTTACTGTAGCAGATTTTCCTTTTCTGGCAGATCAGTTGAGTCATAATGTCTGTTATGAAAAAGGAAAAGGCTGTCCCGAATGTAATTTTTCAGGTTATATGGGGCAGACACTTCTATGTGAATATTATCTGCCTTCCAGGGAGGACAGAATGAAAATTTTGACTTCAGAAGGCCGGGATATATTTGTTCCTTCCAATTATAAAACCATAAAGGAACGTTGCAGGGAAAAAGTACTGGATGGAATTTTACCTGTCAGTGAGATTATAAATATATGAAGCG
>DAIOEN010000103.1:0-24917 GCA_036746235.1 Vulcanimicrobiota bacterium
AAAATTTACCTGTAGCATAGCTGGTACCGTAAACATCTACTATTGCTCTGTATAACGGGGAAGAGGAAGGATTTCCCGGACGGTAAAGATTATCCCAGTCTCTGGGATCTTTCCCTTCTTTCAGACAGTAATTCATGGCTCTCAGTACTGTAGCCCCTCCTCCGTTATAAGCACCAAGAGTCAATATCCATTCCTGATAAAGATCCGGTTTCCCGTATTTACCGTAAAATTTATTTACTTCTTTTGCCCACGATTTATTTGGATAAACCTCTGACGGATATTTTATTACCCTGTGTTTTGTTTTTAATGTTCCCAGGGCTGCCATAATATTTTTCTCAGGTATAAATCGTTCATCATGGGGGCTTAATGAAAGTCCCTGGCTCTTTGCTTCATTTGTGCCGATCTGCATAAGACCTGCATAACCGCTGGGACTTACTGCATCTGAATGAAAACTGCTTTCGATTGCTATTGTAGCTTTTATCAGAATCGGATACATGGGAAGTTCATAATTACACCATTTTTTCTCTATGGCATTTAATATTACCTGATTATATTTATTTTCACCTGATCCGTATCCCCAGTTTGTATTTATAAATGAAGCCCCTCCTCCGTATGAAGCCTGGCTCCCGTATACAGGTAAAATAATTGATACAATAAGTGTAAAGATTGTTAAAGATAAAAAAAGATTTCTCATTTTAAAAATTCCTCCTGGTATGTTTTCTGACTTGCTTCCACGACTGAAGATTGTGGGGTTCCCCGGAGGGTTGTAAGTCAGTGCAAGAAATAAATATTTACGATAGGTGTAATTTTATTGAAAAAACAAGTGTGAATATTTTAATTACGACATGTTTTTTTATTTTCCTGCAGGAACGTAGCTTTTTCATGAAAAAAGTTATAAAATTATAACAGAATTTTTATAAAAAGGAGTTTTTATTATGCTTAAAGTGCTTATTTTTGTATTTAATCCCGATCTAATGGAATCAAAGTTAAAGGAACAATATCCTGACTTTATTATAAAAAGCTGGTCTTCCTGGAAAGCCTGTGATGATTTTATAGAAGAAGCGGATATTTTGATCTGTCATAAAATATCTGACGAACTTTTGAGGAAAGCAAAAAAATTAAAATGGATACAGCTTCTCAGTGCAGGGTGTGATCATATTTTATCTCTTCCGTCATACAGAAAGGATATAATACTTTCGACAGCGAAAAATATACATCATATTCCTATCTCAGAATATGTTATGTCCTATATTCTTTGCTTATCTCACAGGACTTTTGATTATATTAACCTTCAGAAAGAAAGAAAATGGACCAGAATAGAAGGGACGGAACTGACAAATAAAACCCTGGGATTGATAGGTGCCGGAAGTATAGGAAAGGAAATTGCCAGAAAAGCAAAACCTTTCGGCATGAATATAGTAGCTGTGAAAAGAACGCCGGAACAGATTGAGTTTATAGATGAAGTTTATGGTATTAATGAAATGGATATAATTTTTACACGTTCCGATTTTATTGTTCTGGCACTGCCACTTATGGAGTCTACAAAGAATCTCATCGGAAAAAAAGAGATTGGGAAAATGAAATCCACTGCTTATTTAATTAATATAGCAAGGGGAGAAATACTGGATGAACAGGCACTCATAGGAGCTCTGAAAGAGAAGAGACTTGCCGGAGCCGTTCTTGATGTTTTCAGAGAAGAACCGCTCAGAGAGGACAGTGAACTGTGGAACGTAGAAAATCTCATAATAACACCTCATATATCCTGGTCCGGCGAATATACTTTTGAAAGACTTACAGAACTTGTGCTTGAAAATATGGCACGATATGTGAACGGTGAGAGACTTAAGTATCTTTTTGAAAGTGAGATTGGGTATTAGGCAGTGAGCAGTTATCAGTGATCAGTGACCAGTGAAGGCTGAAGGGTGAGTCGTAGGGGCGACTGCCTGTGGTCGCCCGGTACCGGTGAAAATACGCATCACGCATCACGCATCACGCATCACGCATTACGAACATGGAGGTAATATTTTGTTAAAAAGAATCAGACGAGTGACACAGATTATTGTATTAATAATCTTTATTTATCTTATTATAGAAACGGCAGATCCTTTAACTAAAGAACATACGGAGATTTTTCTGAGATTGAGTCCTCTTTCGAACATACTTACTGTTATAGGCACGAGACATTTTGTTTTTGAACATATGGTTCCGGGGATTATAGTGTTAATAATCTCTTTATTTCTGGGAAGATTTTTCTGCGGCTGGATATGTCCTCTGGGAACAACTATAGATATAGCAGATAAACTTATTCCTTTTGTCAGGGGAAGATCTATGCCGGATCATAAATGGAAATATATGCTGTTAACTGCTCTTTTAACTCTTTCATTACTCGGTGTGTCTGTATCCGGCATACTGGATCCCCTCTGTATCGCACAGAGAAGTTATGCTCTTCTCATATATCCATTTGTAAATTTAATAATAAGAAATTTTATTGAAATACTTTATTATATTCCCTTTGTAAAGGACGCAGGCCGTGAAATATATGATTTCCTTCTGAACCGGAAATTACTTACTACGGAACAGGTCTTCTATACAGGCCATCTGTTTATATACTGCCTGTTTGCCGGCATATTGCTTCTGAGTTTAAAAAGTCGCCGGTACTGGTGTAAAAGTCTCTGTCCTCTCGGGGCAATGATAGGAGTTTTCTCCTGGTTCCCCCTTTACAGGAGATATGTATCGGATAAATGCAATAAATGTGCTCAATGTCAGATTGACTGTAAAATGAATGCCATAGAAAATGCCGGGAAGAAAACCTTATATCATGAGTGTATAGGATGTTTTGATTGTCTCTATAGCTGTCCTGAAAAAGCTGTTTCATTTAATTTCTTTAATATACTTAATATATTAAAGAAGAAAAAAGAAGAATCTCATGAAGAGCCTCAGGATTTGCCAGGGAAAACTACAAAAAGTCTTTATGGAAGAAGAATTACCAGGAGGGATATTATTAAGGGAGCAGCTGCAGGGGCTGTGGCTGTACCTGTTCTGAGACTTGATCCGCTTCGGAAATGTGAATACCCCTTTTTACTGCGTCCTCCCGGCTCGATAGAAGAAAAACTCTTCAAAGATACATGTATAAGATGCGGTACATGTATGAAAGTATGTCCTACAAACGCCATTCAGCCTTCTGTCTTTGAAGCCGGAATTGATAATCTCTGGACTCCGAAGATTGTTCCGCGAATAGGTTATTGTTCCTATGAATGTAATCTCTGCGGACAGATCTGTCCTACAAATGCCATAAAACATCTGGAAATAAAAGAAAAACAGAAGACTCAGATAGGCCTTGCCTGTATAAACAGAAACAGATGTATTCCCTATACAAGAGATGACAACTGTATGGTCTGTGAAGAAATGTGCCCTGTTCCTGATAAAGCCATAAAATACACCGTTAAGAAGGTAATGGTAAACGGATTTGAGAAAGAGATAAAACAGCCCTATATAGATCCTGAATTATGTATAGGCTGTGGTATATGTGAAAACAAATGCCCTGTCAGAGGCATGCCTGCAATTTATGTGACAATCTATACGAAAAAAGATGACAGTTATTACGGGTAATTTACAGTGAGCAGTGACCAGTGACCAGTGAGCAGTAATATAACTGATAACTGGTCACTGAAAAAAAGGAGGTTTAAAAAAATGAACAGGAGAAATTTTTTGAAAAGTGCTACGTCCCTTGCGGCAGGTATCTTTCTCGGTGCGTGCAGCAAAAAAAGCGGTTTTGCTGCAGTAACAGGAATTGCTCCCAGAAAATTACGGCAGAATAATTTGAAATCAGGTCTTTTTGTAGCAGAAGGAAAAGACCCAAAGGCTATGATAAGGGCAACTATTAAAGAAATAGGAGGACTGGAAGCTCTTATTAAAAAGGGAGATATTGTTGTGGTAAAACCAAATATTGGCTGGGATCGCACTCCTGAATTGGCTGCAAATACCAATCCTGACCTGGTGAAGGAACTTGTAACTATGTGTTATAAAGCAGGAGCTAAAACAGTTAAGATTTTTGACAGAACCTGTAATGATGCAAAAAGATGTTATAAAAACAGCGGTATTGCAAAAGCTGCAGAAGAAGCAGGAGCAAAAGTTGATTATGTAAGTGAATCTTCCAGTTTTTATGATGTTGTTACTGCCCCCGATGCTGTTACCCTTAAAACGTGGAGTGTCTATCAGGATGTAATGAAGGCCAATGTTGTCATAAATGTGCCCATACTCAAACATCACGGCATTTCCGGTCTCACTATAAGTATGAAAAACCTTATGGGTATTATAGGGGGAGACAGGGGAGAAATACACCAGGGTATAGATAAAAATCTGGCTGATCTGACAAGAATAATCCCTGTGGAACTTGTTATAGTCGATGCTTACAGAATTCTTACCGGACATGGTCCTCAGGGAGGAAATGCCAGCGATGTCCGTATGGGAAACCAGATAATAGTAAGTACAAATCCTGTTATGGCAGATGCTTATGCTGCTAAATTATTTGGCCTTGATCCATCTAAAACAGATTTTCTTAAAGTCGCTTCTGAAAGGGGACTGGGCGAGATAAATGTTAATAAGATGAAAATAAAAAAGATTAAAGTGTAACTATAGTGTATTTTGTAATAATCTATAAATGATGGTTTTGTGAAGAGTGAATGGGCCTGCTATATTACTCTTCACTTTATATGATAATTGTAACGCGTTACGCGAGGAAAGAGACTATTAATAAATTTCCATTCCTAAGTACCGCTCCAAATAAATTGGTATCCAATATTAGTAGCTGTTGTCATCCCTGCGAAAGCGGGGATCCATAAGCCTTTTCTCTGGATTCCCGCTTTCGCGGGAATGACAGATTAGAAACTTTTTGGGCACTATTTTACCTGTCTCGGTACTAAGTGGAGCAGTACTTAGAGCCGTAACGTGTAAAGGTTATCCGTAAAAAGCTTCTGCCTGGCAGGCTCTGGAGAAGAAAAATTCGTTTTTTATATAGTATTAAAAATTAAATAAGGGTTAATTTATTGTCTGTAAAACAAATTATATAAGGCAAATTATTTTTCTTCGTAAGAGCCTGTCAGGCAGAAGCTGATAAAATGGTTATTAATTTACCTGGTGCGGTAATTAGGTTATAAATTGTTGGAAATTACTTTTTTAGTTGCTAAATTAAACCAGACTGTAAGTATTAAAGGAGAAGTAAATGACTCATAATGATCTATTAGAAATTTCGAAAAAAGCCGAAGATGATACGAAAGAACTCAGGGAAGAAGTGAAGGGTATTGAAGAACATAATCAGCTCAAAGTGCTGAAATCATTCATGTCGAGAGGTGTTTCTGATTTTCATTTTTCCGGTTCTTCCGGCTACGGCTACCATGACAGCGGAAGAGATCTTCTGGATGAAATCTATGCAGAAGTGTTCGGAGGAGAAAAAGCCCTGGTGAGATGGCAGTTTGTCTCAGGAACTCATGCCATAAGTTCGGCCCTTTTCGGCATTCTTCGTCCCGGCGATGAATTTGTTTCCATTACAGGAACTCCCTACGATACGCTCGGAAAAGTAATAGGCCTTGTGCCGGGTGTTAAAGGAACTGTTATAGACTGGAAAATAAATTACAGAGAAATACCTTTACGTGAAGACGGCATTGTTGATATAGATTCCTTTGAACGATATATAACGAAAAATACAAAAATTGCTTTTATCCAGCGCTCTAGAGGATATTTCTGGAGAAAAAGCCTTACGGTAGATGATATTTCTATTATTGTTAAGAAGCTTAAAGAGATAAAAAATGATATAATAATTCTTGTAGATAACTGTTACGGTGAATTTACAGATAAAAAAGAACCTCTCGACGTGGGGGCAGATATTATTGCAGGGTCTCTTATAAAAAACCCCGGTGGCGGTATATGTCCTACTGGAGGATATATTGCAGGGAGAGAAGACCTTGTCGAACTTGCGGCAGGAAGGCTTACCGCACCGGGGATAGGAAGTGAAGTAGGCACTTCTATGTATATTAACAGGACCTTATACCAGGGATTATATCTGGCTCCTTTACTTGTAAGTCAGGCTCTCTGCGGTATGATATGGGCCGGGACTATGTTTGAACATTTGAATTATATTACTTTACCGGTAAAAGGGGAAAAACGGGGTGATACAGTTCAGGCTGTAAAGCTTGGCAGTAAGGAAAAACTCATAAAATTTTGCCAGGGAATTCAGAGCAGTTCTCCTGTAGACAGTCATGTAAACCTTGAAGGAGGTTATACACCCGGGTACAGTGATAAAATAGTTATGGCTGCAGGGACTTTTATTCAGGGAGCATCACTTGAACTCTCGGCAGACGGACCTTTAAGGGAACCTTTTATTGCCTATCTTCAGGGCGGACTTTCCTATTTTCATATAAAGTATGCTGTTCTGAAGGCTTTAGAGGGGATGGAGTGACATATTCATAAATTTCTGCAGATCCTTATATCTGTATCTGGCGAGTTGATTGATATTAAGAAGGGACTGAAATGCTTCGAGAGCTTCGTCAGGTTTTTCATCCAGGAGGCACATTACACCGAGCATATAGTAGGCCTGGGTAATTGACCCGTTGATTTTTATAACTTCTTTTATCTCTGAAATGGCGTCAGACGTTCTGTTCAGAATGAGGTATATTTTTGCCTTCAGTATTTTTGCTATACATTCCTTTTTATCTGTGTCTAAAATATGGTCAAGCATGTGTAAGGCACTGTCATAGTCTTTGAGTTCCATATGAATTTTTGCGATCTGGGTTTTCAGGCATATGGATTCCGGAACTTTATTGAGTGCTTCTCTGTATATATTAAGAGATTTAAATAATCTTACTTCTTCCGGGACAGGGTATTCATAGGCTTTTTTATACTGTTCAAGCCTCAGGGAATCAAATTCTCTGATATATTGAACATTGAGCTTTGAAATTTCTCTTATTATTGTGTCTATTTCATGTTTATATCCCGGAGGTAGCAGGCTTTCCATGTCGGAAAAATCTTTTTCATAGAGGTCAAAGAAAACACATCTGTAATACATTGAGTTTTCACTTCTCTCAAGCATCATGGGATAGAGGCGGCAGCTCAGAGGCCTCCATTGATAAATGCCACATTTTTTATCGAGCAAATCTATATAGGGGCAGAGCGGTATTTCAATGCCCTCTTCCCATGTTTTTACCAGTGAATTTTCTTCACCTGTATTATAATTTATATAATCTATGTAAAGAGGTACAAAAAGATGACTTCCAGATATATTGATACAGCAATTTATACAGGCTCCGCAGTCCCGTGAAACAGGAGATATGTAATTGTTTAATTTATTATGGAATTTATCTAATTTATCGAAATAATATGTTTTGTCTGCCATAATATTCTTTTAATAGTGACGCGTAACGGGTGTTTTCGTGATGCGTGATGCGTAATGCGTAATGCGTATCCACTCACTTTTCACGACTCACGACTCACGACTCACAATTCATTTAAAGGATTTAACTTTATCAACTTCACCCTTATGCCGGGATTTTTCTCCATAACCGGTTTTAATGCGGCCATTTTCAGCTTAAATGTTTCTACTGTATCTGTTGTTATTGCGTTATAATCATAGGACGGATAAACATGGGAAAAAGATATCTTTGAAAGAAGGTCTCCTCTTCTGAGCTGATATGTATAATTATCTTTAGAAATTTCTACTGTACCTGATTTTATCAGGTATGCATCTGTTGCTTTCTGTCCTTTTTTTATAAGAATGGTATCTTCCGGGATGAGCTCATATTCCATTATAGCCTGCAATTCTGTTTTCTGTGTGGCAGAAAGATTTTTCAATATAGTCTCATTGAATAACTGCCATGACTCAAGATCTCTTATTATGGCCAGATTTTTGACTCTTTCCATGATGCCGCCATGGTTAAGCAATTCCAGCAGATCTTCCTGCTCTATGACCAGAACTTTCAGAGGAGTTCTGCTATAGATGGACGCTGTTCTAGGTATGTTAAATATAATGGACGTTTCTCCGAAATAATCATAGGTGCTGTAAATCTTTAAAGGATTACCGTTTACGGAAACAACTGCTTCTCCGGAGTGAATAATATAAAACTTATCACCTTTATGTCCTGTCTGAAGAATTTCATCTCCCGGGGAAAATTCTTCATAATAAGCTCTCGATATAACAGGAAGAGCTTTTAATGGATTAAGATTACGAAAGAGGTCGGTGTTTAATATTATATCCATTTTTTCTTCCAGTAAATTCTGTTCTTCTCTGGATATATCACATATTATAGTATGTTCAATACCGCTTTTCGCCAGCTTAAGCCCTGAACCTTCCGGTATAGTTTTCTGACTTACATGTATTAAATAAAGTTTTTCTTTTATTTTATCAGAAAGTTCTTCCAGGAATTTCACAGGCGTATGAATCGGAGGAATACCTGCTTCATGAATTATAATGGAATGGTTCCACGGGAAATTCAGGAATTCTTCCGCTCTGGCTTCAGTCATAATTTTTTTCCTCTCCACTTCTTTTATGGAAGGAGGATGGTTGAACATATCGGAACTGTAGACAAGGCTTTTATCATAAAAATATGTTTCAAACCATATTGTTGGTATACTGTGAAAAGAATATTTAAATACAAATTTCCCTGACAGTATTTCATGAATCTTTCCTATTACAACAGGATGGAAATCAAACATTTTTTCAAGGAATTTACATGGTATGTCAGTTACAATAGAGTATTTTTTGAGAAAACTCTCTTTTATTGTTTTAGTTGTATGAAGTCTTATTCTTCTTTCTTCCAGGATTTTCTGTAATGTACCACTGTCATGATCTGCATGACAGTGTGTAAGGATTAAATCTCCTATAAGCTTTGGATTTATCCTGTTTTCTTTAATCCATCTTGTAGTATTTACGGGAGGATCTACCAGAATACCCCTGCGATTAATCCATATAATAAAACCTGTAGTTTTTTCGCCCGGATCAAAGCCATGACCTGAACCTATGACAGTAATGCCAAAATTTGGAGGAGAATAACAGGAATCAATCAATAACTTTCCAGGCTTATGTTCTGAAAATTTAAAATCTTTCGGAAGGAGAAAATTTTCGTGTCTGTCTTTTATTAAATAATTCTCTCTGTCATGATTTATAATCTCAATGTCATTGAATTTAAAAACCTCTCCCTCTTCCAGGGGAATATAATCTATAAAATCATCCATTACAGCAGTTCTGCCGAGTTTCGGCTCAAATTTAAAATAGATCATCTCCTCTTTCAGTTTCGGAAAAGTTTTTGATTTTTTACCTTCCAGATAATCATGTTCTATGGCAGGATGAGCAGGACCATAGAGGGCTTCTTTTATAACAGATATAATTTTTTCCCTGTTTTTTTCCGGCCCAACCAGGATCGTCTTTCTGTTTTTTATGTAAAAATTATAATAAATAGGAAATTCAAAGTCTGCTGTACTTATACCATATTCAAAAGAAAATAATTTTGCCGGCATGAGAAATACCTGAGGTACATTATCTTCTCTTACCATCGTATCTTTAATGGTTTCCGGTATGGCACCGACCTGCACGGGGCCGGCAGATGTTCTGGCGATAATACCGCCTCTCGGGAGAACAGTTACATCTTCCTTCATATAACAGTTACCATTTCTTCCCACGTAGTTATCCCTTCTTTTACGAGTCTTGTAGCATCATCTCTCAGGGTAAGCATACCTTCACTTCTTGCCGCTTCGGTAAGTTCCATTGTGTCTGCCCCTGTTACTATAAGTTTCTTTATTCTGTTACTTATTTCCATAAATTCGAAAACACCTATTCTTCCATGATAACCCATCTGTCGGCAGAAATCACATCCTGTTCCTCTGGATAAATCCATATTTTTAAGTTCCAGCAGATCTTCCGGAATATCTGCATCAGGGGAAACCCTGTAAATTTCGGCACAGTTATCGCAGACTTTTCTGACAAGCCTCTGGGCTATGACACCTATAAGGGTTGATGCCAGCAGATAGGGAGGAACTCCCATGTCTACCAGCCTTGATATTGCTCCCGGAGCATTACGTGTATGAAGTGTTCCCAGAACCAGATGACCTGTAAGTGCTGCCTGAATACCAAGTTCCGCTGTTTCCTGATCCCTTATTTCACCTATCATAATTATATCGGGATCCTGTCTTAATACTGATCTGAGTGCTGTCGCAAAGGTGAGATCGACCTTTGGATTGATTGGTATCTGATTTATACCGTCTATTGTGAATTCTACAGGATCTTCAAGACTTATAATATTTGTTTCAGATGATTTCAGATAATTTAAAGCTGCATAAAGGGTGGTGGTCTTACCGCTTCCTGTAGGACCTGTAACTAAAATCATTCCGTCAGGCTGTTTTAACATACGTAAGAATTTCTTTTCTTCTATAGACCTGAGTCCTAATTCGGATATGCCGTATAATGCAACTGATTTATCAAGGATTCTGAGAACTATCTTCTCTCCGAGTGCTACAGGGGTAGTGGATACACGAAAATCAATCTTTTTTTCTCCTATTTTCATTTCTATCCTTCCGTCCTGTGGCCTTCTTCTTTCTGTAATATCAAGGTTTGAAATAATCTTTATTCTGGATACGACAGGAGCAATAGCTTCTTTCGGGACGACCTGTATGTCATGAAGTACTCCGTCTATTCTGAATCTTATCATCATACCTTCTGCTCTCGGTTCAAAATGAATATCACTGGCTTTCATTGCTATGGCCTGTGTCATAATAGTATCTATAAGTTTTGACACAGGGGTAGTTCCGACCATGATGTCTTCATCATCATCAAGTTTTCCTGATGCTCTGTCCCTTTCTATCTCTGCCATAACTTCTTCCATGGGGAGAGAACTGCCGTAGTATATGGCAATAGCCTTCTGTATATCAGCTTCAGGGGCATATACCATTTTTATCGGTCTCTTGAGTCTCGTTCTTAAATCTTCTTCTATTTCAACATCCATAGGATCTGACATGGCTACAATCAGTTTTTCTTCATCAAATCTCATGGGAATGACGGAGAAATGTCGTGCAAAGTCTGCAGTTACGAGATTGACAGCATCTTTATCAAGAAGATACTGGGACAGGTCTACATAATCTGCTGCATAGAAAAATTCCAGAACCTGATCCTTCAGAGTGCCTGTAACAGCTTCTATTGCCATTAAAGCCTGTGGCAGTGTTATACCCGTAAGTCCTACTTTTTTGAGGGCTTCTTTCAGATGCTGCGGACTTATAAGACCTGCTTTTGCCAGGAGATCTCCCTTTCTCTGTTCCATATCCATAAGTTTTCCCGATGGCATTCTCGGAGGAGGTTCTTCGTCCTTTTCGGGAGATGTATAATAGGTTATCATGTCTATCAATCGTTCAGGCATTGTATGATATTTTATCAGATATGCACAGGCACCGATATTTATTGCACTCCTGTGATCATCGGCATTGTCGAAATTTGACATAATTATTACTGGAGTTTCAGCTGTTTTCGGATCTGATTTCAGTCTTTTACATACATCAAACCCATCCAGATCAGGAAGCACTGAATCAACGAGGATAATATCGGGCTGTTTCTCTTTTGCTTTTGCCATTCCGAGACGGCTGTTATTTGAAGTCAGTACCTTGAAGCCTGCCCGTTCAAGTTCTGTCTGCCATATCTTCAACATAACATAATTATCTTCTATTATAAGGACTGTTTGTGCCATTATATGGTTCCTCCACTCTGTTTTAATTAGATTCGTAACGCGTGACGCGTGACGCGTGACGCGTGAAGGATGCTGTTACAATGATTGTAATTCTATATTTTCTTCTATAAATCCTTTACGGAAAATAAATTTCTTTGTTGTAAACTTGAACTGGTAGTTATGACGAAAATAATTTTGTAAGTAAGCTTACATTTATAGAAGGATAGTTGCATAAATATATAGAATCTCTTCTCAGTAAATAAAAAAATCGAACCTTTTATCAGTTACAGATAATCCTCCAGTCACGCGTCACGAAAATGGGGTGTATTATGTATAACAGTACTCTTTTTATAGCAGATGACAGCAAAACCGTCCTTAAAGCTTATAAATATATATTCGATAAGAAAGAAACACAGGGGTATTTTAACTTAAAAATTTTTAATGACGGTCTCTATCTTTTGAATTATTTTAAACGTGAATATGAAAGAAAAAATAAAGTCCCTCTCTGTATTCTGGATATGAAAATGCCCCTTATGGATGGTATGACCACTGCTTCTGAAATCAGAAAAATTGATCCTGATGTTATTATCATTATAATTACAGGTCAGGAAGATATAACTATTGATAATATAAGAGAGCATTTGAAACAGGACATATATTATATAAAAAAACCCTTCAATGAAGAAGAACTCTACTGTCTTGTAGATTCCCTTATGAAAGGGTGGAATAAAAACCAGGAGATTAAGAAATACAAAGAACAGCTTGAGGAAATAGTGGCTGACAGAACTGCAGAACTTATAATGGTAAATGAACAGCTTCGCTCAAAAATAGCGGAACAGAAGCTTATAGAACAGGCATTGACACGTATGGCTAAAGCCATAGAACATTCGGGAGACATAATAATTATAACAGATACTAAGGGAAATATTCAATATGTGAATCCTGCTTTTACAGTTATAACAGGCTATCAAAGAGATGAGGTTATAGGTAGAATGCCATCTCTTTTCAAGAGTGGAAAACATGATGAGACATTTTATAAAAATTTGTGGAATACAATTACAGAAGGTAAGGTATGGACCGGTCATTTTATTAACAGAAAAAAAGACGGTAATTTTTATGAAGTGGAAGCTTCTATTTCTCCTATAAAAGATAAAGAAGGACATATTACCAATTATGTGGCCGTAAAAAGGGATGTAACAGATAAGATTAAACTTGAAAAACAGCTTTCGCAGGTCCAAAAGATGGAAGCTCTTGGCACTCTGGCAGGAGGTATAGCCCATGATTTCAATAATATACTGTCAGGAATAATCGGTTATACCGAACTATCACTCAATGAATTACATTCCAGGACAGATGTTCATATGTTTCTCAAGCAGGTTCTTAAAGCCAGTCTTCGTGCCAGAGAACTTGTGAAACAGATATTAACCTTCAGCCGCCAGACAGAACAGGAAAGGAAACCTCTGGAAATAAGTCTGATTGTGAGAGAAGTTCTGAAACTTTTAAGACCTTCTATCCCTTCTAATATTGAAATCAGAGAAAATATTCAGGCCACTTCCGGCAAAATCCTTGCCGATCCAACTCAGATCCATCAGGTGCTGATGAACCTCTGTACCAATGCTTTTCATGCCATGAAAAAATATGGCGGAATTTTAGAAATTACATTAAATGAAATTGATATTAACAGGGATAATATAGATTTATACAAAGATATCAAAGAGGGGCATTATATAAAACTTTCTGTCTGTGATACAGGACATGGTATGACAAGAGAGATTCTGGAAAGAATTTTTGACCCTTATTTTACTACAAAGGGACAGGGAGAAGGTACCGGTCTTGGCCTTTCTGTCGTTCACGGTATCATAAAAACTTATAATGGTGAGATTAAAGTGTTCAGTGAGACCGGCAAAGGCAGCACTTTTGATATATACCTTCCTGAGATTGATGCGGAAACAGTGGAAGAAGAAACTTCAGAACCTGTTCGGGGAGGTAAGGAAAAAATTTTAATTGTAGATGATGATGAAGACCTTGCCATCATGCTCCAGAGCATTCTGAACCGTCAGGGTTATGAAGTGATTGTTTCAACCGACAGTCCTGAAGCATTGAGGATTTTTCGGGACAATCCCGATATAGATCTTGTTATAACAGATCAGGCCATGCCTGACTTAACCGGCACTCAACTGGCACAGGAAATCTATGGTATCAATCCTTCCGTGCCGGTAATACTCTGTACAGGATATACTGAAGAATTAAATATTGAAAAGGTCACATATCCGGGAATTAAAAAATTTTTCATCAAACCATTCACTATAAGGAATATAGCTGAAGGTATAAGAGAAGTATTTTACGATATGGGAGATAAAAAATGATCATCTTTTTATGAACATAATATTTAAAACTTGTTCGAAAATATTCCATTGCACTTTAACATTTAGAGGACAGAAAATGAGAAATAAAACTATTTTTATAGCAGATGATGAAGAATATCTTTTTGGTTTATATAAAGATATATTTGGCAGTAAAAAAGGATTGTCTTTAAAGCAGGGAGATAAATATGGCTTTGATATCAAGCTATTTAAAGATGGTACCTATCTGTTAGAATATTTCAGGAACGAATATGAAAAAAATAATAGAGTTCCTCTCTGTATACTGGATATGAAAATGCCTATTATGGACGGATTGTCCACAGCTATGGAACTCAGAAAGTTTGATTCTGATGTTATTATTATTATTGTCACAGGTTATACCGATACACCTCTTGAAACTATAAGAGAGAGTTTGAAACAGGATATTTATTATATACAAAAACCTTTTAATCCTGTAGAACTGTACTGTCTTGTAGATTCTCTTATAAAGATGTGGAACAGAAATTTAGAGCTTAAAAATAGTGAAAAGAGCCTGAAAGAGAAACAGAAAGAGCTTCTCAGGACTCAGAAAGAACTCCAGGATGCAATAAAGCATGCGAAAGACATGGCAGATAAGGCTGAAATGGCAAGTATTAATAAAAGTGAATTTCTTGCCAGTATGAGTCATGAAATAAGAACTCCCATGCATGGCATTATTGGTATGTCCAGTCTTTTACTTGATACGGAACTTACTCCTGAACAGAGAGAATATACGGAAATAATACATAAAAGTTCAGATGCTCTCCTTACAGTTATAAATGATATTCTGGATTTTTCCAGAGTGGAAGCAGGAAAACTCGAACTTGAACCGGTCGATTTTGATCTCAGAAAAAGTATTGAAGAAATAATGGATCTGCTTGCTATAAAAGCACATCAGAAGGGTATTGAACTGAATTGTCTCTTTAATCTTGATGTGCCTTTTCTTTTGAGAGGTGATCCTTACAGGTTAAGGCAGGTTTTACTCAATTTAATCGGCAATGCCATAAAATTTACCGAGAAAGGTGAGGTAATACTGGAGATTAATCTGGAAAAAGAATGTGATAAAGATATTACATTACATTTCTCTGTTTCCGACACAGGCCCGGGTATACCGGAAGATGGACTGGCGAAACTTTTTAAAGCTTTTTCTCAGAGTATGGCAGGAAAAAAATATGGAGGTTCCGGTCTTGGACTTGCCATTTCCCGGAGACTTGTGGAAATGATGGGAGGAACTATAGGTGTTGAAAGTAAATCCGGTTTCGGCTCAAATTTTCATTTTACTTCTGTCTTTGAAAAACGCCCGAAAATGAGTAATTCTGAACCTGTTGTACCTGTAGAACTTAAAGAACAGCGTATTCTCATAGTGGATGACAATAGAACAAACAGATTGATTTTAACAAAATATCTATCTACACTGGGATGCAGATGTGATGAAGCAGGAAATGGTATTTATGCACTTGGAAAATTACATCAGGCTTACTCTGAGGGAGATCCTTTCGGAATAGCTATAATTGACAGAAAAATGCCGGAAATGGACGGAGAAACACTGTGTAAAAATATCAGAAGTTCTGCTTCACTTAAAGATATACTGATTATTATATTGACCTCTCTTGATAGACGAAGCGAATTGAATGAATTATATTCTATATTTGTTGACGCATATCTTACAAAACCTGTAAAAAACGCACAGCTTTACAAAACTATTGTAACTCTCATAAATAATATGACGATTTCAGAAGAAAAACACAGGGGAAGTACGCTGAAAATACCTGTTTCCTCCTGTACAGATAACAGTCTCATTCTTATTGTAGAAGATAATGAAATTAACCGCCAGGTTGCTCTTCATATTACAGGTAAACTCGGTTACAGAGGATATGTTGTCAGCAGCGGTGAAGAAGCATTAAAAGCTCTTGAAGAGAGTCACTATGATCTTGTGCTTATGGACATTCAAATGCCTGGTATGAATGGATTTGAAACTACAGAGATTATTCGCTCTCCCTCTTCAAAGGTTTTAAACCATAATATACCTGTAATTGCTATGACAGCCTATGCATTAAAAGAAGATTATGAAAAATGTATGAATGCAGGAATGGACGCTTATATTTCAAAACCTGTTCATCCTGATGAACTGTTTACATTAATAGAAAAGCATATATCTATGAAAAATAAAGTTGATAATCAGAAATCAAGAGTAATAGAAAAAGCTTTCCCCTCAGTCAGTCAGGATGAAGGTAATGAACATAAATCCCTGGAAATAGAAATTTTTGATGAAGCTGTTTTACTCAAACGACTTGCAGGGGATAAAGAATTTCTCAAAGAATTAATAAAGAAATCAGGTGAATTTATACCTGATCAGATAGAGAAACTCAAGAAATATAACAGTAAAAATAAATTCAGTGAGTTAAAAATACTTGCCCATAGTATGAAAGGAACCTTTGCAAATATTGAGGCAAGGATTTTAAATAAACTGGCTTCTCAGCTTGAAATGGCTTCGGACGAAAAAAATACATGCAGAATTGCTGAACTTATAGAAGAAGTGGCAAAGGAATTTCATAAATTTTCTCATGTTGTTGAAAAAAACATTTTTGCAGATTAATAATAGAAAAAGGATATTTTGCCATGATTTTCTCTGATATTACTGAAAATAAAAAAACACAGGAAGAAATTATGCCTGCAAGACAGATGTTACAGAAGGTTATGGATTCAATTCCCCAGTTTATCTGCTGGAAAGATCGTAACTCTGTTTTTCTTGGTTGTAATAAAAATTATGCCAGGATGATAGGACTTTCCGATCCTGAAGAAATTGTTGGCAAAACTGACTGGGACTTACCATGGAAAAAAGAAGAAACGGAATTTTTTCTTGAATGTGACAGGAAGGTTATGGACTCCAATAAGCCTCAATATCATATTATTGAACCGGCTTTAAAAGCAGATGGAAGTCAATCCTGGCTTGATACAAGCAAAGTACCCATTCATGATGGACAGGGTAATGTTACAGGTATTCTGGTAGCTTTTGAAGATATTACGGAACGCAGAAATAGAGAGGATGAAATCAAAAGACTTAATACGGAACTGGAACAGAGAGTTAAAGAACGTACTGCCCAGCTTGAAGCTGCCAATAAGGAACTGGAAGCTTTTGCCTATTCTGTTTCTCATGACCTGAGAGCTCCTCTGAGGAGTATAGATGGTTTCAGCCAGGCACTGTTTGAAGATTATTATGATGTTTTAGATGAATCTGGAAGAGATTTTCTTAAACGTATTCGTTCTTCAGCCCATCGTATGTCACAACTCATAAACGATCTTCTTGAACTGTCAAGAGTCAGCCGGAGCCATATGAATTATGAAGAAGTTAATATAACGTCTCTGGCTAAAACAATAATAGAGGAACTTTACGGGAGAAACTCTGAAAGACAGGTTAATTTTATTGTCAATCACTCTATTACAGCAAGAGGAGATAATAATTTAATTAGAATAGTTCTGGTAAATCTTCTTGAAAATGCCTGGAAATTTACTTCAAAAGAGGCTTTTTCAGAGATAGAAGTAGGTGTGATTGTAAAAGACAGTAAAAATATTTATTTTGTCAGGGATAATGGCGCAGGTTTTGATATGAAATACGGAGACAAACTTTTCGCACCTTTTCAGAGAATGCACAGTGCAGATGAATTTGAAGGAACAGGTATAGGTCTTGCCACAGTACATCGTATAATCAGAAGGCATGGCGGAGAAGTATGGATAGAAAGTGCTCCCCGTAGAGGAACTACTGTATATTTTACGTTATAGGTGTATTTTATATCTTTTTCCATTCTATATAAAATCCACTGGTATTTTTTCACTTGACTCTTATTGACATTGTTCCACTTCTTTTGTTACAATGGGCAGATAAATTTTTTTATCGAAAGGAGCTATTATATGTCAGATGTACTTCATAAATCTTTTTATTGTCCCAGCCTGAATAAAGAAATGAGATACTGTATTTATCTTCCTCCAGGTTACTGGAATAATAATAATGTCTATTATTCGTCTCTCTATCTTCTTCCCGGATTGATGGATTATGAGAAAACATGGTGTGAAAAAGGCAGAGTCCATGAACATATGGATAATCTCATTTACAGCGGAAGAACAGGTGAAATGATAGTAATAATGCCGGATAAAGATGATGCGGCTCTTAATCCTCATATGAAAGAAGCTTTTGCTTCTTATCTCGGAAGAGATCTTCTCAGTCATATTGAATATGAATACAGAGTTATTCCATCCAGAGGTCACAGAGGGATTGAAGGACTTTCTCTCGGCGCAGGATGGGCAGTACGTATGGCTCTCTGGTATCCTGAAGTTTACTGCTCCGTCGGTGCTCTGAGCGGCGGTTTCGGAGAGGAAACTTATAATCTGATACTGGAAAAACAGGATTATCTGAGACATCTCGGTATGAGATTCAGAATAGGTGTCGGCACTGCAGAACCTGAGGTTATAGAAGGAAACAGGCATTTTTCCGATTTCCTTAAAAGCCTGGGTTTCTACAGTGAATTTGCCATAGATGAAGGCCCTCATGACTGGCCTTTATGGGTAAATCAGATTTATAATTCCCTCCAGTTCCATTATTATTCTTTTAATTCGTAAAACCGTGACACGTAATACTTGACGGGAGCCAATGGATTACAAAAGAAAAGGTTGGAAGAATACTTTCAGCCTTTTCTTTTTTATAATATAAATATTGATATAATAATACCGGCAATAACTATCCTGGGAATATCGATTTTCTTATGTAGGCTACCATGACAGGCCATCCGAAAGCAGTAAGGCCAAGCCTGAAAAAGGCAGATGCCAGAGCATATAATGATGTACTTTCTATTGAAAAATTTTTTTTCTGATAAGAGACCCACCCGGTTTTATTTGTTTGTGATCTGATTATGAAGTAAACTGTCAAGTATTAAAATTTTGTAAGCGTTCAGCAGTTAGCTATCAGCTATCAGCTAAAACTTACAAAGCCTGACTGTGTAAATCAGTCTGAAAAAATATTTAACGACATTTATTACGTAATTCCTGTAAAAGCTGACTGCTGTCTGCTGATAGCTGAACGCTACAAAATTTTGCTCTTTACAGAAAGCATGTTATAATTATTTTACTTCTATTCTTAATTAATCTCGCGTCACGTGTTACGCGTCACCCATTACGAGGAGGTTATTATGCACAGAAAAATATTAAAAATAGACCTGGAAACAAAAAAATACGATATATCGGAAGACAGTGACCTTTATGCTCAATGGATGGGCGGTACAGGGGCAGGTACAAAACTGTTAAACAGGGAATGCCCGAAGGATATAGACCCTATGGATCCGAAAAATCCGGTTATATTCAATACAGGCCCTTTAAACGGCTATTTCCCTGTAATAACAAAAACTGTTGCCATGTTCAAATCACCTCTTACAGGAAATATGGGTGAGTCCCATGGTGGAGGACGGTTTTTTCAGGGTATGAACAGTGCGGGCTTTTCATCTATAATAATAACGGGAAAAGCGAAAAAGCCATGTTATATATGTATCTACGATGATAAAGTAGAATTTAAGAATGCAGGTTCTATCTGGGGGCAGTCTGCCCCTGCTACTGAAAGGATTTTGAGAGAAGCAGAAGGAGGTAAAGGAAAACTCTCTGTTGCGAGAATTGGCCCGGCAGGGGAGAGACTTTCCCGGTTCGCATGTGTTACAATTGACGGCTCACGCCATTTCGGCCGTCTTGGCATAGGTGCAGTATTCGGAAGTAAAAATCTTAAAGGACTTGTTATTGGAGGAACAAAATCTTTACCGGTAGTTGATAAAAAAGAATATAATAAATTTTATACTGAGATTTACACTGAGATTAAAGAATCAACACTTATGAAAAAATATCATGACTATGGAACATCTGTGAATGTAATACCTCTGAGTAAAATAGGAGGTCTTCCTACAAGGAATTTTTCCCAGGGATATTTTGAAGGTTCTTCACAGATTTCAGGCGAGAAATTTGCTTCTGATTATCTGATTCAGCATACTGCCTGTGCTCACTGTCCCGTAGGATGTATCCACATAGGAAAACTCAGGGAAAAATTCTCCGAGCCATGCCATTATAAAACAGTGAAAGTTTCCTATGATCATGAACTTATCTATGCCCTGGGAAGCAATCTGAGTGTAAGTTATGCGCCTGATATATTAAAATTACTTGACTATATTGAAAAACAGGGATGGGATGCCATAAGTATGGGGGTAACCCTTGCGTGGGCTACAGATGCATTTCTCCATGGAGTAATAAATTTAAAGCATACAGATATACCTGTGGCTTTCGGTGATACTTCTACATATATGGAGATGATGAAGAGAATTGCTAAAGGTTACAATGAATTTTACAGGGATCTTGAAGCAGGGGCAGATTACTGCGGAAGAAAATATGGAGGCCTTGACCTTGCTATATGTTTCGGAAAAAATGAAGCTCCGGGATATATGACAGGAGAAAATACCTATCTCGGCTTCTGTGTCGGTAACCGCCATTCCCATTTAGATAATGCTTCTTACAGTCTGGATCAGAAACTTCTTACCACTCAGATAGATGAAGTAAAGCAGGTGGAAACGCTCCTTGCGGAAGAGAGATGGCGTTTTATATTGAACAGTCTTGTAATATGCCTTTTTGCCAGGGAAATTTATAAAAAAGACAGAGTAATTAAATTGTTGAATCTTCAGGGCTATACCTGGGATGAACATAGTCTGGATGATTTAAGTAAAAGAATACATATGGAAAAAATGGCTTTTAAGATGGCAAATGGTTTCAATCCCTTTTCTCTTGAACTTCCCGGAAAACTTTACAGGGTAAAATCTGCAGGAAATTACCCGGATGAAGAGAGTTTTAAGAGGAAGAATAAACTTTACTGGGAAATGGCAGGAATTACAGAGGAGAAATAGGTCAAGGGTGAATGGTGAAGAGAGAAATAACTTCTCATTCTTCGTTGTGACCACCCGGTCATGGCTGTTAGTGAGTGGCAGAGGCAATCTTCCACTCACTATTTATTTCAAAAATGTATAACTCATGTTTATTTTTATAAAGTTAACAATTTATTAACAATTTATTAACAATTTATTAATATTATTAACAATTTAGCAATATATTTCGGGTATAATATTAATAGATAATGAATTAAAATAAGGTGGTGTTAAAAATGCCGGAGGAATTGGTAAAGGACATTTATGTAATACCTTTTACCGGTCTTACAGATGAATCCCGTCTGATAAATAATAATGAGATTATAATTGGGAGTGAAACGGGATTACCTTTTACCGGTATATCGGATGTATCTGGAAAACTTAATAAAAAGGTTATAACAGATTTTTCAACTGTAAAAAAGATAACTATTGCCATCAACATAATTAATTATATATTCACTGTAATTTTATCCCTTATTACTTTGAGATTTGCTTTTTTAATCATCGGAGTAAAGGATAATATAATTTACAAGATAACCGGTCTTTTTTTATATCCTGTCTTTCATTTACTTGGCACAGTTTCATCTGTATCACCTCCTCATCTGGAACGTGAATCCCTTGTAGCCATAGCTTTATATGCCGTTATGGTTTCTTTTATATCGGTTGTGGCCGGTCTTGTGAAGAAAATAATAAAGAAGAAGTGAGAAGTGGGAAGTGAGAAGTGGGAAGTGAAAAGTGAAAAGTGAAAAGTGAAAAGTGAAAAGTGTATAATAACTGGCATCCGGTCACTGGTCACTGATAACTGGTAACTGTTCTAATATTTCCCTGAAGCTCTGAGAGTAATTTTCCTGTTATCCCATGCTTCAGTATAATTCGGATCAATATTTAATGCTTCATTATAACATTCCAGAGCTTCTTCGTATTCTCCCTGGTTGTGCAGTGCTACTCCTTTATAATTCAATGCTCTCACATATCTTGGATTAATATTCAGTACATCATTGTAACAGTCTATGGCTCCGTCATAATCTCCTCTGTTATAAAGGCAGCAACCTTTTTTTATGAGTATTTCTATATCATTCGGATTTATATCCAGTGCTTTATTATAACAGTCTTCAGCTTCATCATATTCTCCGAGTTTTGAAAGTGATAGTCCTTTGTTAACGAGAGCTTCTATGTATTTCGGGCTGATGTCCAGTGCTTTATTGTAACAGTCAATAGCTCCTTTATAGATAAACATGTTATGAAGTGCTATACCTTTATAGTTCCATGCTTCGATAATAGCGGGGTTTTTATCTAAAATCCTGTTGTAACAGTCAATAGCTTCTTCGTATCTTCCGTTATTTGCCAGAGAATTACCTTTTTCGAATAATTCTTCTATCGTTTCCCCTTTACATAGAGATATATTAAAAAATAATATTAAGATCGTTAAAATATATTTTATTCTGTGACTCACATAAAGTCCCTCCCTATTCGTAAATTCTCACTTCGAAGGAAAAGTTTTTATCTAATAGACTCTGAATTATAGAAGCAAATGTATCTATATATTCGGGATATATATTCATAGATAGACTGCTTTGTTTCTTTTCATGTTTTTTTATATTTTTTACCTGAAAATCCTGGTAACTTGTGAAAGAACCTCCTGCTTTATCTATGTCTTTCATAAGTTTTGAATAATTTAACAGATCCTGGAGGGTATGTAATTTTTCTTCAAAGATAATATCAACTTTTACGGATAATTCCCTCTCAAGCCTTTTCTTTAAATATTCTGATGACTCTTTAATATCTTTTCCTGTATAAACAGTATACATATACATGACTTCTTTTCTAAATTAAAATTGATTGTTTCGTATTTCACGTTTCTATACGGTAAGTTTCTGTAAAATATCTCTTAACCTGAAAGAATAAATTTTATTCAAATTGAGACTTATCTGCGGATAACTTCTTAGCATGCCAAGAAAATCTTCCCTGTATATAGATAATAATTCAGCACCTGGAGAAATTATCTTTGCATTTGTTGCCCTCGACCCTTCGTCTATAACATCCATATCGCCGGAAATATCTCCCTCTTTAATATTGATTACTATTACAGATTTTTCCGGATAAGAAGACATTGTTTTATAAAGGGCAATTTCTCCTGAAGCAACAATATAGACTCTGTCTGCTTCCGTTCCTTCTCTATATAGAATTTCATCTTCATTGTGAGTGCTTATATGAAGTAGAGGAACTATTTCTTCCATGTCCTGTGATGGGAGGCCTGAAAAGATGGGAATAGAGCCAAGAAGTTCAATATCCAGTTTGTAAGTCTCTCTCTCAGGAATAAATATTTCTTCTCTTTCTTCCGGAACAGGAATACCGGTAATTTCCTGTATCTGCCGGGCCGGTTCTGTCTCCTGTATCTGCCGGGCCGGTTCTTCCTGTATTTGTTGGACCGGGTCTGTATAAATTTCTTTTTTTACCGTAATCTCTGTTGCAGTATCACCGGAAGGTTCCAGTGTTTTTATCTGTCCTTCTTTTTCAAGATAGGATTTTATATCTTCTATGATTTCTTTTGCTGTTTTCCCGAGAAGCTGTCGTACAAAGGCAGCTTTTTCTCCTCCTGATGTTATAAGCTGAGTTGCAGAATTTAAAAAAGATTTATGTCTCTTCTCCAAATATTCTTCAAGATGTTTCAGGCCTGTTTCAAATTCTTTTACAGATTTTAAAAATAAATTTTTTACCTGAAGTTCTCTTTCCCACGATAATCCTTTAGATTTGAAGCCGAAATTATCAAAACCTTTTCCGAATTTATCCAGTTTTTCTTTTTCCGATTGTAAAATAAAACGAAAATTTTCCTCTGAAATAAGATCTACCAGAAATTCCTGACATTTTTTATTCACATATCTATAATCCATAGCAGCCCGTGAAACAGGAATTTTATATTTTTCCTCTTCTGTTTCTTCCGGAGTTTCCTCTGAAATTTCTTCGCGATCTTCTTTTTCCGAAGAGGATATGTTTTTTGAGAATTTTTCCAGAAATTTCCTTGGATCTCTGTGGGATTTATATTCTTTATATACACCCATATAGTTGTTGCCTTTCTAAACTCTCAACTCTAACTAAACTTTAAACACTCAACCATATAAAAATTCCTTATAAAAATAAAAAAACCTTTCGGTTTTTTTATAAAATCAAACAACTTTATTTACACTGAATAGTGCAAACATATATTAATTAAAATATATTATTAACGTAATTAGCCTTTAAAACAGAGACGATATGCGCCAAATGGAAGTATCTGGACATGAATATTTGATTTTACTTCCAGATTATCTATCCTGTTGGTATATTCCATATTTTCCAGGTCAACAGGACTGGTTCTTCTCATTTCCATCAATAATAACTGTGCTTCTACACTCAGAGTAACACGATCTTTTAGCCAGACCGATTTTTCCTGGCCATGAAGTCCCTGTGCCTGTCCCTTACGTGAGATTTCTGTCATTTTTTTGCCATGAATTGTATCTACCCTTGTACCGAGAGTAATACCCGGTTTTTTCCTTCTTGCTGATACGGCATTAATGGCAGCCAATCCATCATCATTCTGTCTTCTCTGGGCCATATCTCTCCCCCCTGACTTAATTTTTTCAAAATTATCTGTTTTAATTATATCATATATAATAGAAAATTTGTTAACATAGTGTTAAATTTTTGTAACATTGTTTGGAAAATTTGTTGTAAACCTGATATAATATATTCGTGACCCGTAATGGGAGGAAGACTTTATGCTAAGTACCGAAACAGGTAAAAGGGTATCCATAAAAAGCTTCTGCCTGGCAGGGTCTGGAGAAGAAAAATTAGTTTTTTATATAGAATTAAAAATTAAATAACGGTTAATTTATTGTCTGTAAAACAAATTATATAAGGCA
>DAIOEN010000104.1:0-24510 GCA_036746235.1 Vulcanimicrobiota bacterium
TATTCCAGTAATCATTGTTACGGTTTGAAGCAAAATAAATTCTATCTCCCTGAGGTACCCAGACAGGGTCTATATTACATCCACCTTCTTTTGTGAGACGAATAATTTCAGCTACCTGTGCTTCTGCATTGACACCTATGGCCACAGGTTTTACCGGTGGGAATAGCTCTCTTAAAACAATCGGTTTTTCTGTGACTATGTCCTTCGGATTAATGCCGGTAAATACAACAGATTGCCCTTTCTCTATCTTCCCTTTCGATTCTGTAACTTTAGCAGTAGATTTGCCATCACCTGATTTTAACACTTCAATCGATGCAAGATAAATGATTTTTTCTTTACCATCACTTTTCTTTTCAATAATAAATATTTTACCTTTACTCTTTTCTTTTACGCCGGATTTTGTTCCTATATTAATATCAATTTCCTGTCCTCTGACAGAAACAACTTGACCGTAAACTTTCACCGATACCGGTTCTGCAGAGAAAGAAAATGTCATAGAGAATAATAATATAGAAAGAACTAAAAAAATTACACAGGAATTCTTCATAAATAAAATCAGCCTCACTCATCCCAGAATATTACAGCCTGAAAATCTTTTCGAGGTGAGAAGTCAGTAGAATTAATTTCTATATAATACCCTCTCTCACCTCGAAATATAAAGCTCCAAACAGAGTTTAAATATTGGGCTTTTCTCTCTTTAAAGCAGGGAGTAATTTTTCAGCCCATGTTTTTGCCAGTTTTTCCATTGTTGTGTTATTAGCATCAGCCATATTTTTATCAACTGTTATGAGTTGATATTTTCCAACGCTTATAACATAATTTCCACGCATTAAATGAACAGATACACTTACATTATTTACAGGAGCATAGCTGAGAATCTCAACAAGTCTCTCATTGACAGCTTTTACTCTTTCTTCTACCGAATAGCCTCCTGCATTATCTCTGATCCTCATAATTACTTCATTGCCCACTACTACGTCACCGGGAGTAGAATAGTAAGCCATTGCTGCATTAGAAAGAACCAGTAAACAGAACAAAAGTGAACAACCTAATACAATATGTTTCATTGCTTATTCACCTGAATCGAAATTTCAGAGATTACTTAAAAAATTATAACTGAATAAAAAATTCCAGATTCAGGTTTCATTCCCTCCTAACTATTATAAGATTTATTACCTAAAAAATAACTATTAGGTATGCAAAACTTTCTTTGAGCCACCCCCCTCCTTGAATAATTTATATTTTATATGAAAATGATGAAGTCTTATGCTTTACTGGCTATTCATTTTCATATCTGGTTGTGACCACTCCGGTCATGCCTGTTAGTAATACTTCAACCCTTGAGAGCCAGTTCTTCACTGTCATAAAGGTCAAAAATCTTAACAAGACCTGTAATATCAAATATCTTCTTAATCTGTAGATTTGTACAGACCAGTTTAATATCACCGTTATTCTCTTTCACACGTTTCAGCGCCCCAATGAGAACACCAAGGCCCGTGCTATCAATATAACTGACTCCTTCCAGGTTAACAATTATATTGTTATTTCCTTTTTGTATCAAATCATTCAGCGCTTCTTTAACTTTAGGAGATGTATAAACATCAATTTCACCTTCTATATTAATCCCCATTATATTATTATTTATTTCTTTTGTATAAGTCTTTACGTTCATAATTTTAAACCTACACCTCCTTATCAGAAAATTTAATCGTCACAGGAGAATTCTCAAACATCTTTATCTTCAATATCATCTTTTTCTCCCAGCTCCTGGCTTTCTGTAACTTCTTCATGCAACAAATCATCTTTATCTATGATATCGTCCTTTTTATCAGCAGATGAAATTACATTTTTCAATCTATTTCTGGACTCAACAACACTCTGTTTAACTTCACCTGCTATAACAATAGCCTTACCTTTCATCTTATCAGCTTTTTCTTTGACCTCACCTGCAATTTCCGTTGCTTTATCTCTCATTTCAGAGGCCACTTCAGAAGCTTTATCCTTAATTAAGATAGCCTGATCTTTAAGGTATTCGCGGGTTTCTTCACCTGATTGAGGTGCAAGTATTATTGCTATGGCTGCACCGACGAGAGTACCTGTAAGAAAACCCAGGAAAAAATCCAGCCCCTTACCTTTTTCCAATATAGTCACCCCCTCTCCTGCTCCTTGAGTAAAAACTATCTGGACACCATATTTATTTACAAAATTATTTTTAATATTTCTCTTTGAAACCTAAAAACCCTTCTTGAAATTAAGAATTTTATATAAAAGGTAAATTAAGCTCCATCACAATTCTCATATAAAAGGACATGAACTGAGTGTCACAAAGAAGAATGAGAAATTATACTCCCTTCCCCCTTTACTCTTCACGATTCTCATATAAACTTGCTATGGACTATACAAAATGATATAATCTAAAAATTACTTCAGGACAGGTTAAATTCACCTATGAAAGAAAAAACAATAAAGAAAGAAAAGAAAAAATTAACAAAAAGACAGAAAGAAATAATCGATTATATCAGAGAGATTACCAGAAAAAGAGGTTATGCTCCTTCTATTAGAGAAATATGCTCCCATCTGGATTTACGTTCCGGTTCAACTGTTCATAACCACTTATGTAATCTTGAAAAAAAAGGCTATATAAAAAGAGAAGCAGGGAAATCAAGAACAATCACTCTGAGTAAAGAAAAAAAAACATCGAGACATATATACCAGAAGGAAATGTTAACTATTATAAATCACCCCTTGCTTCTTCAGGTCTCCAAAAACAAAATTACTGGCAATATATCTCAGATAACCTCAGGACTTGATGAAGAAGAAATAATAGCTTTTTATGTCCAGGGAGATTTTTTATCGGAATTTGGAATACACAATGAATATATAATTCTTATAAAAGAGGAAAGAAACTTCAAAAAAGATGACATTGTACTTATACCGGTAGCAGATAAAGAAATTATTACAGGTTACTATCAGGACAGAACCAGAACCCATTACAATATAAAATTAAAAGACGGAACATTGATCAGTACGAGTTGCAGAAATTTCATAGCTAAAATTCTGGACATTCTAATTATGGAGGTATAATTCTGGCAATATTACAACCTCCTTTACTATGGTATCTGGTCATAGCAGGCTCTATCGGATTTATCTGTATAGCAAAAAAAGACATGTTATGGAGTATGGCTATATTACTCTTCTTTCTTGTATCTTCCCTGTCTATTAATGCGGTATATACAAAGATTGAACCCCATGAAATAATGCTTCTTTTACTTACCTCAGTATATATAGTAAAAGCTTTTAAAAAGAAAGACTTTACCTTTAATAAATCCGGATTTGAATTACCTCTCCTGTGTTTTATTATAGCATCTGCCATTTCATCAGTGGTTTCGGTCAATATATTTGCCTCCGTAAAAGAGGTATTAAAGTTAACAGAATATTTTTTTATATATATTCTATCAGTAAATATACTTTCCGGAAAACCTTCCGGAGCCAGATGGCTATTCCTTGCAATGGTATATATATCCATAATGGTTTGTATATATGGCTTTGTAATAGACAGTATCTATATAAACAGAAATACGTCAAGAGCCACATTTATTCATTATAATATATACGGAGGATATATAAATTTATTCCTTCCATTTTCTATAGCTTTTATTTTTTTTCAAAAAAATTTCTCACTTAAAGACAGGCTCTTCTGGATAGTTACAGGTATAATAATGCTGGCAGGTCTGGCACTTTCCCTATCAAGAGGAGCCTGGGTTGCTTTCTTTTCCGTCATAGTATTTTATGTAATATTAAAAGGTAATAAAAAAATCTACTTTACTGCATTAATATTACTTTTACTATCAACAATTTTATTACCTTTACTCGCTCCGAATTTCATCCTTGTGAGATTTGTGTCCATGTTTAACTACGACTCGGACATAGCCATTTTACATAGATTTAACTTATGGAAAAGCTGTTTTCATATGTTTATATCAAGCCCTCTCATCGGTACAGGCACAGGTAATTTTGACTGGGTCTATCCTGCCCATGCAATAAAAGGATTATCTTACTCACTTGTGGCAAATCATGCAAACAACATGTATATAAATATTCTCGCAGAAACAGGTCTTCTTGGTTTTATAACATTTTCCTGGTTCTTTATACTTCTCTGGAAAAAAGCTTTTGATTTTTACAGATCCTGTGCCAATCCGCCTTTTGCAACAGGTTTTTTAGGAATTTTACTCGCAGTTTCAATTCATGGCATATTTGATTATATACTCTATCATCCGGCAATGGCCATGAACTTTATGGTTATAATGGCAATTTTTTCTACGGAAATGAATAAAGTGAAAAGTGAAAAGTGAGTAAGAACCATTCTTTCTACTCACTACTCACTACTCACTAATAAATTGTTGCAATTACCAATACAGTATAATATAATATTGTGGCAGGGACGACCCTGACAATATAAATCTCCGAGGCCTTATATTATGCATAAACAGCATGAACTTTTTTTCAAAGTAATCACAGGTATACTGGATATTTTTATAGTTATTTTTTCCTATATACTGGCCTATACGATTCGCCTCAAATTCTTTCCTACACCTCTTTTAAATCAGGGAGGATATATATCTCCTCCCCATAGTCTTGCCCTGTTTTTTACCATAACATGGATAATAGTCTTTATTTCTACAGGTCTCTATAAAACTTACAGAACAAAAAGCCTTTTAATAGAACTCCTGGATATATTCAAAGCTGTATCTCTCGGGGTCCTTGTTACAGGAGTCAGTGTTTTCTTCTTTAAACTGATTTTTGTAAGCCGTGCCATAATAATTTTATTCTGGTTTTTCTCTCTACTTTTTCTCTCTGCAGAGAGGATTACAATGAGGTATGTCCTCAGGGTTTATCGAAGAAAAGGTTATAATTACAGAATGATCCTTATAGCAGGCACAGGAAAAAGAGCGAAGGAATTTCTCCGGGTAGTGAATGAAAATAAAGAATGGGGACTTAAAGTCATAGGTTTTTTGAGCTCAAAAAAGAATATGGCCGGGAAAAACATAATGAATTACCCGGTACTCGGAACGTTTCACGATGCTCATAAAATTATTTCGAAAAGTGTTGTAGATATACTGGTACTGGCTCCTTCAATCAAAAATCTCGAAACTATGTCAGATCTTATAAAGACATGTGAGATAGAAGGTATTGATACATATGTACTGTCAAATTTTCTCGGTCTTTCTTTTGCTGAAATGAAACTTGAAAACTTTCACGGACTTCCTATGTTATTATTTCATACAACACCACATGACCAGTGGAAACTGTTATTGAAAAGGATTATAGATGTTTTCATATCGACAATTGCTCTTATATTATGCTCTCCTCTTTTTATTCTCATAGCAATATTAATAAAACTCAACAGCAAAGGGCCGGTATTCTTCAGTCAAATAAGAGCAGGCCTGAACGGCAGAAAATTCAGATTATATAAATTCAGAACAATGGAAGAAGGAGCGGAAGAAAAAATAGAGGAATTGAGAAAATACAATGAAATGACTGAACCTGTATTTAAAATGAAGGATGACCCCAGGGTTACAGGCGCAGGAGCAATACTCAGAAAAACAAGCCTTGATGAGCTTCCCCAGTTATACAATGTATGGAAAGGGGAAATGAGTATTGTAGGCCCCCGTCCTCCTATACCGGAAGAAGTGGAAAAATATAAAAGATGGCAGAGAAGAAGACTCAGCATGAAACCTGGCATTACATGCCTCTGGCAGGTAAACGGTAGAAACAATATAGATTTCGATCAATGGATGAAACTGGATCTTGAATATATAGATAACTGGTCACTTGCACTTGACATAAAGATTATTTTAAAGACATTTCCTGTTATACTCATGGGGACAGGAGCGCAGTAATCAGTGAACAGTGAGCAGTAATCAGTGAGCAGTAATCAGTGAGCAGTAATCAGTGAACAGTGAGCACTTTTCACTTTTCACGTTTCACTAAAAAATTTCACTAAAAAAAGGAGCTAAATTATTATATAAAATTATGAACAATATTAAAGAGAAAATAGAAAAACTTTTACTTCCTTCCGTAGAAAAACCGGAACGGTACATAGGGCAGGAAGTAAATTCATTTATAAAGCCGAAAGAAGGTTCTGTTACCATAGCACTGGCGTTTCCTGATGTTTATGAAGTAGGTTTTTCAAATATAGGCTTTAAAATACTCTATCACCTGATAAACAGAGAGGAAAAATTCCTTGCAGAAAGAGCCTATTCTCCATGGTTTGATGCAGAAGCTATTATGAAAAAAGAAGATATACCTCTTACTACAGTCGAAACTTGGACACCTCTTAAAGACATGGATATAATAGGTTTTACCCTTCAGCATGAACTGACCTATACAAATATAATCGGTATGCTGTCTCTGAGCCATATTCCCATAAGATCATGTGAAAGACACGAAGGCCCTCTTGTAATAGCAGGAGGATCAGGTTCATTTAATTCTGGCCCTCTTGATAATTTCATAGATCTTTTCGTTCTTGGCGAAGGAGAAGAAGTCATACTGGAAATACTGGAAGAATTTTACATATGGAAATTTTTAGAAAAGGGGACAAAAATAGAATTACTTAAGAGATTGTCAAAGATTGGCGGTGTTTATGTACCGTCTTTTTACGAAATAACCTATCATGCTTCAGGAGAAATAGAGAGAATTATACGGAAAGAAGGCCCTGAAAAAATAGAAAAAAGAGTAACATCTGATCTTGATAAAACCTTTTTCCCTGAAAAAATCCTTACCCCGCTTATGGAGGTTATCCATGACAGAGCAGTAATAGAAATATTCAGAGGATGTACCAGGGGGTGCAGATTCTGTCAGGCAGGATATATCTATCGTCCCGTAAGAGAAAGAAGTCTTCAGACCTGCCTTGACCTTGCAGACAAACTCCTTGATAATACCGGTTACCCCGATCTGTCCCTGTCCTCACTGAGCACGACCGATTATTCATCAATAGAAAAGTTATTGAAACATCTCATGAATTCACAAAAACACGATAAAATAGCCATATCTCTGCCATCTATGAGGATTGATACATTTTCTGCAAAACTGGCAGAAGAGGTTCAAAAGGTAAGAAAAACAGGTTTTACCTTTGCTCCCGAGGCAGGAAGTGAAAGATTGAGAAAGGTAATAAACAAACAGGTTACAGAAGAAGATCTGCTGAAAACAGTAGAAGCGACTTTATCTGCCGGATGGGATAAATTAAAACTTTATTTTATGATAGGCCTTCCGACAGAAACAGAGGAAGATCTCGAAGAAATAGTAAAACTTATAAAAAAAGTTTTTACTATTGGAAAGAAATATAAATTATCCAGAATATCTGTTGCATTTTCTTCCTTTGTTCCCAAGCCTCATACACCTTTTCAATGGGAAGGTCAGGACAGTATGGAACGATTGAAAGAAAAACAGAATTTTCTATTTAAAAATTTAAAAACAGGAAAAGAACAAAAGAAAATTTTTATAAATTTCCATAATAGAGAACAGAGCTTTATAGAAGCAGTATTTGCAAGAGGAGACAGGAGACTCGGAGAAGTTCTGTTAAAAGCCTGGGAACTGGGATGCCGTTTTGATAACTGGTCCGATTATTTCAGATTTGACCTGTGGCACGAAGCATTTAACAGTATGAATATTTCACCTTCTTTTTACGCAAACAGAGAAAGAAAAGAGGAAGAAATACTGCCCTGGGATCACATATCTTCAGGTATAAATAAAGAGTTTCTCCTTGGTGAAAGGAAAAAAGCTTTAGAATATGTTGAAACAAAAGACTGCCGTTTTTCCGAATGTTCTCAATGCGGTGTGTGTCAGAGCCTGGGAGTTACAAATAAACTATATCCTCCTTCAGAAGAAATTCCCGATATAAAGTCTCAAAAAGAAATATCGGAAGTAACAGAAAATAAAACCCTTATAAGATTTAACTTTGAGAAAATTGATAAAACAAAATTCATTTCTCACCTGGGTCTCATAAGAATCATAGAAAGAGCCGTGAGATTTACCGGTTTACCTGTAGCTTTTTCTCAGGGTTTTAATCCGAAACCTAAAATTGCCCTGGGGCCTCCCCTGTCATCAGGCATAGAAAGCTACAGTGAATGGGGAGACATTGTAATGTCCCGGCCGGTAGATACCGAATTATTTCAGAAAGAAATCAACAGATTTCTCCCGGAAGGCATGAAAGTGCTTAAATGCAGCATTATCCCGTTAAAATCTCCTGCTCTCAATGCAATTATTAAAATCGGAGTTTACACTATAGAGTGTTCTGGAGAAAAAGATAAAATAGAAAATTTTTTGAAGCAAGATGAAATACTGTTTGAAAAAGTAAGAAAAAAAGGAACAAAAACTATAGATATAAAACCTCTTATAAAGAAACTGGAAATCAGGGCAGTAAATAATGATAAAATCTCTATGGAATTATGGATAAATATGGAAGAAGGAGGAACAATAAAACCACAGGAAGTTATAAAAGTAATGAATGATTCCGGTATAAAATTAAATGTAGAAAAGATATGTCGCATAAAATTATTGACTGTTGAAGAGAAAAGTCCATTGGAAAATTAGTTAAAAAGGAAATTATATGATTGAAATTTATAAAACAATTCAGGGAAGGCACTCGCAGTTTATAGAAGAATCTCTCAAACATGTATGGCCGAAAGGTAAAATTCATTCCACTTTCTTCGGCCAGCTATTTTACATTGAAGGAGAAAAACCGTTTACAGTAAATTTTTTGATTTCAGTTCAACACATTTTATCCATACATATGTCTGCTTTCTGGGAAGAATCGCCTGCCAAAGATGACCTGGGCACACGGTTTATAAAACTGGAAGAACCTGCTTATGGTTCATGGATAAACATGGTCAATCCCACGGAAAAAGAAATCCAGTATATCTGCAGCTGTACAAATGTAACGCAGGATTTTATAAAAGCTGCTCTTGATGAAGAAGAAAGACCGAGAATTGATATGGAAGGCAATCAACTGCTTATATTATGCCAGATACCTGTAGTAGAAGCTTCAGGAAAACATATGGACTTCTACAGCACAATTCCCCTTGGCATTCTGATAAACGGTCAGTATATTATTACCGTATCTTTACGGGAAAACCCCATACTTAAAAGTTTCATAGAAGGGAAAGTAAAAACCTTCTATAGCTTTAAGAAAACAAGATTCCTTTTTCAAATTCTATACAAAATATCAATCTATTATCTTCAATATCTGAGAAATATAGATAAAATAAGTGACAAAATAGAAAAAGAATTACACAAATCCCTCAGGAACCAGGAATTAGTAGATCTGTTCAGCCTTGAAAAATCGCTTGTATATTTTTCAACTTCATTGAAAGGTAACGAAATGGTTCTTGAGAAAATCCTGAAATTTAAGTTCCCTCAGATAAAAATGTACGAAGATGATAAAGACCTTCTGGAAGATGTTATTACAGAAATAAAACAGGCTATAGATATGACAAATATATACAGTAATATTCTGAGCGGCACAAGGGGAGCCTATGCGTCGATAATTTCCAACAATCTGAATATTGTCATGAAATTTCTCACATCAATTACCATTATACTGGCAATACCGACTATGATTTCCAGTTTTTTCGGAATGAATGTAGGCGTCCCCCTTTCAAATCATCCCCACGCATTCATCATAATTTTTATAGTAGCTCTCATATTTTCATTAATATGGGGGTATATTTTAATGAGAAAAGGTATGTTGTAGGGATAAACTATAATTATACCTTCTAAATAGAAGGAATTTTATCATGCAATTACGAAGTATAGAAAAAAAATAAAACAGGTGATTTATAAATGAAAGTTATAAAAATATCCACTCACGACTCACTAAACTGTAACGGAGATATAAAAAAAATCTGATGACAAAAGAGATACTGGTTAATATAGATAAAATGGAAAACAGGGTTGCCATCCTCGAAGACGGAGAGCTTTCCGAAATACATATTTCCAGAGAAGAAAGGATTGTAGGAAGCATATATAAAGGAAGAGTGACAAATGTCCTGGAGGGAATGCAGGCAGCCTTTGTAGATATAGGTCTGGAAAAAAATGCCTTCCTCTGCCTTGAAGATGCCATATCAAATGTAAGCCATGATGATGAAGATTTACTTGAAGAAGTTAAAGAAATATCTATAAAAGATGTATTGAAACCAAATCAGGAAATACTTGTACAGATAATAAAAGAACCTATAGGCACAAAAGGCCCCAGAGTATCTGCCCATATAACACTACCGGGAAGATTTCTCGTACTGCTCCCTATGGCAAACTATACAGGAGTTTCAAGGAGAATAGAATGCCAGACAGAAAGAGAAAGGGTAAAAAAACTTGTATCAAACATAAAACCTGACAATATGGGAGTTATCATAAGAACTGTTGCCGAAGGCAGAGAAGAAGAAGATTTTAAAAAGGATCTTGATTTCCTTCTGAAATTATGGGATAAAATCAGAGAAAAAAGTAACGAAAGCCTGTCCCCTCTATGTATACACCAGGATCTGAGTCTTGTCTATAAAATCATAAGAGATGTACTTGATAGCAATACAGAGCGCTTTATTATAGACTCCAAGGAAGAATATAAAAAAATAAAAGAATTAGTGGAAGTAACATCACCTAATCTTAAATCTAAAATAAAACTTTACACAGGAAAAAGAGCTCTTTTCGACATCTATGGACTGGAGAAAAAGATAGAAGACGCTACAAAAAGTAAAATATGGCTGGATTCAGGAGGATACATAATAATAGAAAAAACAGAAGCCCTGACAGTCATAGATGTGAATACAGGTAAATTCGTGGGTTCAAAAAGTCTTGAAGATACAATATTGAAAACAAACCTTGAAGCAGTAGAAAAAATAGCCAGAGAAATAAGACTGAGGGATATAGGAGGTATTGTAATAATAGATTTTATAGATATGGAAAACATATCCCACAGAAGTCTTATATTAAAAGAATTAACAGAAGCAGTAAAAAAAGACAGAACTAAAACCAATGTAATAGAAATGACAGGCCTGGGCCTTGTGGAAATTACAAGAAAAAGAATTTCTCAGGATCTGGATAATGTATTAAAAGAACCATGTCCTTATTGCAAGGGAGAAGGTAAAATGCTTTCACCTAAAAGCATAAGTATAAAGGTTGAAAGAGAAATCAGAAGACAAAACCTGGAAAACAGAGGAGATGCCATTAAAGTAGTCGTAAATCCCGAAGTGGGCATGCTCCTTCTTGGCTGGGAAGGAGAAAGAATAGAACAATTACAAAAAGAAGTTGAAAAACAAATATATCTATATATAAATGAAAATCAGCATCTAAAAAAATATCACATTCAATTCGGAACAATAGAAAAAATAGAAGAAGAGTGCCCTGTGCCGAAGGAAGGAGAAGAAATAGAAGTAGAGATTGAAGACACACATCTATTAAACTTCCAGAATGGCATGACATGCGTAAAAGGTCATATAATACAGGTAACAGGGGGAGGAAATTTGAAAGGAAAAAAAGCAAAAGTTAAAATAACCAGGGCATTGCCTTACTTCTCAAAAGCAGTTCTATCTTGACAAGTTTAATGTTAATATGATATTATCATACTTTAAAATATGACCGGAGCGGTCACAGGCAGATTGAGAATTTACGTTCAGTCAATTCTCAAACTTCCATCATTTTTATATAAAAGTTTAGGGATAAAAGAACGGAGGAAATTAAAGTGGAGTACGCTGTCATAGAAACAGGTGGAAAACAATTTAAAGTACATCCCGGAGATGTTCTTAATATAGAGAAACTTGAAAAACAGATAGGTGAAAAAATTACCTTCGATAAAGTACTGCTCTATACAAAAGATAGTGAATCAAAAGTAGGAAGACCTTATGTAGAGAATATTACTGTTCATGCAGAGGTTGTGGAACAACTCAGAGGTAAAAAAGTTATAGTCTTCAGATACAAAGCCAAAAAGAGAATCAGAAGAAAACAGGGACATCGCCAGTATTATACAAGAGTGAAAATAGAGAATATTGCAGCATAAATGTTGCACGTAAATATTTACAGGGATAAAAAGAAACAGATTAGAAGTTACGAAGCAAGTGGGCATTGCGAGTTTGAAGAAAAAGGAAAAGACATAGTCTGTTCAGGTGCTTCCACTTTGCTTCAGGTTTCTATTCTCGGAATGAATAAATACTGTAATATAGGACCGGAAGTTAACATTTCAGAAGGGAATTTACTCTGTATTATTCCCGAATCAAAAGATACTCTCATAGAAAGAGATGTTCAGACCATACTGGAAACAATGGTTATAGGCCTGATGGAAATAGAAAGACAATATCCTGAGTATCTTAAAGTGATACAGCTCTAGATGAGGAGAGAATTATGTTGTCTCAAAGATTTCTGGAAGAGCTTCTAATTTTAACAGTGAAAAGGGTGGTTAATGTGTCAGAAAAAAATTCATCTGTAGAAATACAGGAAGAAGAAAGTAAACATATCAAAGAAAACGAAGAAGATGAATTTTCCTTAAGTACAATGTTTGGTGTGGCATTAATAGGCGCGGCTACATCTGCTACTCTTTATTACATTTACACACAGTTAAGCAAAGAAACAAAAGCCTCTCTGAAGGATATAGTCATAGGGAGTGTTACAAAAAAGCTTGTAAGCTTAACATGTGAAGAAAAAAATTCTAAATGAAATTTTATATAATAGCAATATGTTCGTTGATATTAGATCAACTGACTAAATTATTGATTCTCAATAAATTTTCCGGTTTACCTCACGGGTACTCTGTGAAAATAATAGGTGATTTTTTTGTACTGACACTGGTGAGAAATGAAGGTACAGCCTTCGGTATGAAGTTAATAACATCACCATGGCCTGTTCTTGTATCTACTTTATTTGTGTTCGGTCTCCTTACATATTATGTAATAAATAAATGTAAAGAGCCTTTTTTATTGTACGGACTTTCCCTTATTCTTGGAGGAGCAGTCGGTAATCTGATTGACAGGTTCAGATTTGGCTCTGTGATAGATTTTCTTCATTTCAATTTCTGGCCTGTATTTAATGTAGCCGACATAGCAATTACTGTAGGTGTTGGTCTGATAATAATCAACCTCCTCTTTTATTCCGGGGAAAAAAAAACGAATCAAATAGAACTTGAACATGCCGGATAAACGGGAGTGATTTCATGCACAGAATATTATTCACGTTAAAACTTCCCTTTATAGGCCCTCTGGATATTTATACCTATGGAGTAGTAATGGTTATAGGATTTATCATTGCACTTACATGGGCATTAAAATATTCAAAACCAAAAGATATAAAACCTGAAGAAGTAATGGATTTCAGTATATATCTCCTCATAAGCGGTATAATAGGTGCAAGACTCATACATGTTATTATAAATTATCATGAGTACAGTCTGTCAGATCCTCTTACAATCATCAATCTGCGCAAGGGAGGACTTGCCTGGTACGGTGCTCTTATTGGTGCCATATTAGGAGGTTTCATTTATTCCAGAGTATCTAAAATATCTTTCTGGAAACTTGCCGATATGGTTTCTGCTCCTTCGATGGTAGGGCTTGCCATAGGGAGAATTGGTTGCTTTTTAAACGGATGCTGTTACGGAAAACCTACAGATTTTCCATGGGGAGTGGAGTTTCCTGAAGCGTATCCGCCGGGAGTTCAGCGTCATCCGACTCAGATCTATGAATCATTGCTGGATCTGGCAGTTTTCTATATACTCCATAAGATTATAGATAAAAAGAAAAAGTTTCATGGCGAAACGTTCTGTTATTTTATAGGTCTTTATTCACTTGTAAGATTTATAGTGGAATTTTTCAGAGAAACATTTTCTTCCATACCTCCTGTTATGGGAATGACTGTAGCACAACTAACAAGTATAGGTCTCATTATTATAATAACGATAATAGGCATAAAAATATCAACATTAAAGTCATGTAAAATAACTTCACCGGAACCTTTGAAAAAAAATCCTGTCAAAGAAAGCCCCGGTATTGAAGACGAAGATATAATGATATGTAAACATGTGAAGGGTGAAGGGTAAAGAGTGAAGAGTGACATTTAATACACGTCACGCATCACATATCACGGATCATGACAAATACATATAACTTCAAAATCTCCCAGAATATAAAAAAAGAACGTATCGATATTTTTTTGTCCAGAGAACTTTCCATCACAAGAACAAATGCCCGGAATCTTATAAATTCAGGATATGTTCTGTTAAACGGCAAAGAGGCAAAACCTTCGGCCCAGGTGAGGATGAATGATGAAATTAATGCTTATATACCGGAAGTAAAAGAGATAGGATTGATACCTCAGGAAATATCTCTGGACATAATTTTTCAGGACGAACATGTAATTGTAATAAATAAACCTGCCGGTCTTGTAGTCCATCCTGCAAAAGGTCATCAGGATAATACCCTTGTGAATGCAGTACTGTTTCACTGTCATGATTTAACAGGTATACAGGGTGAATTAAGACCCGGTATAGTCCATCGTCTTGACAAAGATACGTCAGGTGTAATGGTAATAGCAAAAAATGATGAAGCCCATCATTCTCTGGCAGGACAGATAAAGGACAGGAAGGTTTCAAAAGAATATATGGCCATTGTAAAAGGAATTCCCTCTCCTCCGAAAGGTATGATAAATGCCCCCATAGGAAGACATCCTGTACACAGAAAAAAAATGGCTGTAGTAGAAGGAGGGAAAAAAGCCATTACCCGTTATACAGTAGAAAAGGAATTTGCAGGCTTTTCTCTTCTAAAGGTAAAACCTCTCACAGGAAGAACACATCAGATAAGAGTCCATATGACTCATATTGGATTTCCCATAGTTGGCGATCCTGTTTATGGGAGACAAAAAAATGCTTTTGGCCTTACAAGACAGGCTCTTCATGCAAGTAAATTTGGTTTTACCCATCCTGCGACAAAAGAATGGGTGGAATTTACGGCACCGCTGGCAGAAGATATGGAAGATGTTCTGGACATACTTGGTAAGAGTGTGAAGGGTGAAGAGTGAAGGGTGTGAGTAGGGGCGTTTAATTAAGCGCCCTGGGATTAAATACGCATCACGCGTCACGATTATTACGTATCACGCATCACGGATAATGAAAGGAATATATCATGGAAAAAGAATCTGGAAAATTCAAATTCGAATTATTATATAAAAGCACAGAAAATGATGCCCGCCTGGGGAAACTGACAACTCCTCATGGAATAATAGATACACCGGTATTTATGCCTGTAGGCACACAGGCTACGGTAAAAGCCCTTACATCACAGGAACTTTTAGACATGAATGTTTCAATTATTCTCGGAAATACGTATCATCTTTACCTTCAGCCGGGACTTGACATAATATCTGCCGGAGGAGGACTTCATAAATTTATGGACTGGCATGGCCCCATACTTACAGACAGTGGCGGATTTCAGGTGTTCAGCCTTCAGGACTTACGGGATATAACAGAAGAAGGTGTTCTGTTCCGTTCCCACCTGGATGGTTCAAGCCATTATTTTACACCGGAAAAGGTAGTTGAAATACAAAAAGTTCTCGGCTCTGATATTATGATGCCTTTAGATGAATGTATTCCCTATCCCTGTGATTATAAGCATGCAGAAAAAGCTTTGAGACTTACTACAAAATGGGCAAAAATATGTAAAGAAAACGTACCTGACGATTCACCTCAAACACTCTTTGGCATAGTTCAGGGAGGTATGTATAAAGACCTGAGAAAAAGATCTGCCATGGAACTTATGGAAATAGATTTCAAAGGTTATTCAATAGGAGGACTGAGCGTAGGAGAACCCAAAGATATAATGCTTGACATACTGGAACATACCGCTCCAATTCTTCCGGAACATAAACCCCGTTATCTTATGGGAGTGGGAACGCCTGAAGACTTCTTTTACTGTGTGGAAAGAGGAATTGATATGTTTGACTGTGTATTCCCTACAAGAATAGCAAGAAACGGAAGCGCCTTTACAGGAGAAGGGAAAATAAATATAAAGAATGAGAAATTTAATAAAGATCAAACACCTCTGGAGGAAAGCTGTACGTGTTACACATGCACACACCATACAAAATCCTATCTGAGACATCTCTTTAAAGCAGATGAAATACTCGGGCCCAGGCTTATGACCTATCATAATGTACATTTTATTATGGAACTTATGAAAAAAATAAGAATTTCTATTAAAGAAGGCTCTTTTAATAAATTTAAAGAAAGTTTTCTTGAGAAATATAATAATCGTAGCTAATTACCGCACCAGGTAAATTAGTAACCATTTTATCAGCTTCTGCCTGACAGACTCTTACGAAGAAAAATAATTTGCCTTATTTAATTTGTTTTACAGACAATAAATTAACCCTTATTTAATTTTTAATTCTATATAAAAAACTAATTTTTCTTCTCCAGAGCCTGCCAGGCAGAAGCTTTTTACGGATACCCTTTTATCCGTTACGGTAATAAGTGCTGATAACGTTAAATATGCCACTGATTGATTACTGATTTTGAGTGCCAGATGTCGGGTGTCGGGTTAGGAAGATTAAAATCCAACACCCAACACCTATTTTTAACTGAATTTAGTTAAATTCTAACAGGATTATTTTCTTACAATCCCTGAATATAAATTCTATTTAACCAGACCCTTTACCTCTTCATTATCAGGTTCTAACTCAAGAGCTTTAGAAAACATTTCATGGGCTTTCCCTTCATCACCTGTGGTTAAAAAAGTCTTGCCAGCCCAGATATAAGCCTGAGTATAAGATGGCTCAAGCTCTATTGCCTTATTAAAACAAGACATGGCTTTTTCATAATCTTTTTTATCAAAAGCAATCATGCCAAGGCAGTAATGTCCGTAGGCAAGGCCGGGATTTTCGGACAGACCTTCTTTATATTCCTTTTCCGCTTCTTCTAAATTACCGGCAGCATAACAGGCATCACCTTTTTTCATATGATCTTTATTGTCTGCCTCTATTGACTGGGTAATAAATCCGGTAGATGTATAATTTACATTTTTCGTATAATATAACATTTTCTCAAGAAGTTCTAACTTTTTTTTTGCCATTTCTTCCGGCTTTATTCCTTCTCTCAGAGCAGCATTTTTAGTAACAGTCATGATGAGATCACCCCTGGTTGTCTGAAGTACTATTTCCTTATTCTTTCTGGCTATTTCTATCTCAAAAGGATTGAGGCCATTATTGATCATCTTCTGAAGTCTTTCGGAAATAACCTTTGCTCTTTCCAGAGCAGACATACCTCCCCCCGGTGTTTCTATATCGGTCAGAGATTTACTGTTAATCAGAATTTCTCCGTACCGTCCTCCGGGAACTTTTTTCTCTCTGTAACTTACCACTACTTTAAAACCATAGACCATTTCCCTTGCTGCAACAAAATCAGGATTGGATGGATCTATATCAAGGGCATGGGTAAAATAAGTTTTTGCATTCCCGTTATCATTCATATAGAGATAGCAGAGCCCCAGGTTATAGTAAACAGGTGCCTTTACATCTGTATACTTCAATGCTTTTTGCAGATTATCAATGGCATCTTTAAAATTTCCCGATGCAGCATAAATAGTTCCCAGATTATTATAAGGATTGGCAAAAGCGGGGGAATTTTTTATGGCTTTTTTATAAAGACTTTCGGCTTTATTTACTTCCCCTTTATCAACAAAGGCATTACCAAGGTAATTCATTAAAATTGAATTTTCAGGATCTTTCGTTAACATAGCCTCATAATGTTTAATGAATTCATCCAGTTTACCTGATTTCCTCGCTGCATATTCAAAATACTTGTGTGCTTCAAGAAAACCTGTATCGGATTGAACTGATTTTAAGAAAAATTTATATGCTTCATCTGCTCTGTTTTCTTCATAATATTTGAGGCCTGAAGAAAATTGTTTAAAAGAAGCCATATTCTGAGCAGGGATAAAAAACAACTCTTTTTTCACAGTTTCATTAACAGGACTGTTAAAGTATTTTGCCGCTTCCATAGCAATTTCTGCCTGAAGATCAAAAATTTTATTCATATCTTTAGTAAATTTTTTCTCACCTATAACAGTACCTTTTTCCACATTAAAAAGTTGAAATTTAGCAGTAAGAAGATTTTCATGTTCTTTCAATGTTCCGTTTATCAGATAATCCAATCCTGCTTTCTCACCTATCTGCTTACTTGTAGAATTATCAAGTTTCCGGTTAATATCTACATTCAGCTTATTCAATATGGGAAGCAGCTTTTCCCTGTTCATTACATTTACATTATCCAGCTTTTGAAGTTTATTTATGAGCGTTTCCGAAAAACCGTAGGAAATCTCAGAGGATTTATCAGAAGGAGTGTCAGAATAAAAATTCATTACCCCTACATTTATCGCCTGTGTAGCACATGCATAACTGCTCAGAATAAATAACAGAGTTACCAGAAAAACTATTATTTTTAACATTAAAAAACCTCCTTTTTTTATAAGAACTCAACTCTCTGAATATATTCTACTATTTTCAGGAGACTTTTTCAATAATAAGATATCTGCTATCAGTTCAGAAAATTAATAAAGTAACGGAATGCCGTTACCTCATTAATGTTAACCTGTATTTTATAATTTATTATAATTTACTATTTTTCCGGCTCATGATTTTCTTTAATAATTTCCTCTTTACCGGTTTTTTCTTCTGTTTTCTCATTATCCACATGTTCTTTATCGGTTTTCTCCCTGAGCACATCTTTTCCGGTTTTCTCTTCAATAAATTTTATCAATTCCTCTATATTAGCCAGAAGTATATGCTCTCTTTTTACGGGATCATCCTTAAGTGCTGTCTCTCTATATTCAACAAGCTTAGCATATAAAAGAGACACGTCCTTTTCAACATGTTCATCTTTACTATCAATAAGTTTTTTCAGTTCTTTTGTTTCTTCCTCCATAAAGAGTCTCAATTCAGTCGCCTTTTCAGGACATGGAATTTCACTCAGTTCATCATTTAATTCCTTCATTCTATCCATAAGGCGGTCATAAAGTTCCTGCATACAGGAAATCCCTGTAAGGTTTGGCATTACATATGTGGGGTCTCCAGGACGAGCAAATGAAGCAGATAGACTACATAAAAAAAATAATAATGTCAAAATCAAAAATTTCTTCACCTTTCTTCTCCTTTCCAGATAATTATAAAATACAGTTTTTATTAATTTCTCTATATTAAAATATTTTCCTTCTTTATGAATAAACCATTAGACTATTTTCGATTTTCTTGAAGTGCCTGGTGAATAATCATTGTGACAACAATAAAGATATGATAAAATAATTTCTGCTGTCACATGTTTCATAAAATATAAGAAAGGAATATTAAGGTATGACAAAAAGAATTCTCTTAACTTATTTATTAATTCTTACACTGACATCATTCTGCTACGGGAATGATGAAGCATTAAAGGATAACATTACCGGTATATGGCATATCCTTCCATGTCTTCCTTCCGGATGGTCAGATAATTATCACTTCTATAAAAACGGCACATTCAGATATGATTACAATCAGATGGATGGAGAAAAAAGAATTATAAACATATCAGGTACATGGCAGATTATAAATGAGAATATGCTCTATCTTATAATAAAAGAAAAAACAATAATAAAGGGAGGAGAGTTTGTAAAATCAGAAGGCTCTACTGCGACTGATTACGAAATTATTAAGGGTAAGACAGAAAAAGTAAAGATCGATCCTCCTGAAGAAATTATTTATCCCGTAGGCACTATAGAAAAAGACAGAGAGTATAATATGTTGACCGTGAAAATAGGAGGAAGAAGGTTCTGGAAATTCAGCAATAATCCCGATGAATTTTAGATTTTCTGAAAAAATATAAAAAAGGAGAATTTTAATGAAAGAATATAAAATAAAACTTTCTGAGGCACCTGCCCTGATAGTGCACAGAAACAGCATTGAAAAAGCAGCAGAGAAAGGGACAATACTCTTCTATCATGGTCTTAAAGCATGTAAAGAAACAAACATGAAAGAACTGGCAAGTCTTGCAGAGAGAGGATTTCTTGCTGCAGGCATAGATAATATTGGACATGGAGAAAGACTTTACAGTGATTTTGAAGAAAGAATGAAAAAGAATAATTCTTTTGAAGAAACTTTTCTATCTATGGTTCAAGAGACTGCCGAAGAAATTCCTTCTGTAATCGATGAACTTGTGAAAAAAGGACTTGCAGATCCTGAAAAAATAGGTGTCTGCGGAATTTCTATGGGAGGATATATAACCTATGGTTCAATTCTTTTTGAAAAAAGAATAAAAGCAATAGCACCTGTTCTTGGCTCTCCTAAATGGAAATCTTCCATCAATTCAAGTCCGCAAAATCATCCGGAAAAATTTTATCCTGTAGCACTTCTGGCCCAGAATGCCGGACAGGACAGCTGTGTTCCGCCGATCTTTGCAAGAGATTTTCACAGGGTACTTCTTCCCTATTATAAAGAATCCCCTGAAAGAATTTCTTATATTGAACACCCCCGGTCAGACCATTTTATGATTGAAGAGGAATGGAATGAACTGTGGGAAAATGTAATTATCTGGTTTGAGAAATTTCTCAATTAATGAATAATATTTTATAGTTTATTTCAGTGACCGGTCACCGGTCACTGGTCACTGATAACTGCTCACTGTTTTGACTCTTCCGGTCCAACCATTTTCTCAGGTCTTACGACGGATAAAAATTCTTCTTCCGAAAGAAATCCAAGTTCAAGACAGGATTCCTTTAATGTTTTTCCTTCATTATGAGCCTTTAGAGCAATCTGTGCAGCCCTGTCATAACCCAGTACAGGGGAAAGAGCTGTTACAAGCATAAGAGAGTTATTTAAATAATTGTCAATCTTCTCTTTATTTACCTTGAGACCTCTGATACAGTAATCTGTAAAATTTTTGCAGCAATCAGTAAGAAGTCTTATAGAATGTAAGAGATTATAAATAATTACAGGTTTAAACACATTCAATTCAAAGTTTCCCTGACTCCCTGCCACTGTTATGACTGTATCATTTCCAATTACCTGGGCACATACCATAGTCAGAGCTTCGCACTGTGTGGGATTTACCTTGCCCGGCATGATGGAAGACCCCGGTTCATTGGGAGGAAGTATGAGTTCGGAAAGACCGCACCTGGGACCGGAAGCCAGCCAGCGAATATCATTTGCTATTTTCATTAAAGAACATGCTGTAGTTTTTAAAGCTCCGCCGGTCATAACAAGAGGATCATGACAGGAAAGGGCAGAAAACTTATTCTTTGCCGGAACAAAAGGCAGATAGGTAAAATGCGAAATCTTCTGTGCCACTCTTGAAGAAAATTCACGATGGGTGTTAAGCCCTGTTCCTACAGCAGTACCGCCTATGGCAAGTTCATATATATCAGGAAGCGTTTCCTTGATCCTTTCTATATCCTGTTCAATCTGTGATACATAAGAGGAAAATTCCTGCCCCAGTGTCAAAGGCACTGCATCCATAAGATGGGTTCTTCCAATTTTTATAATATGTTCAAATTCTTTTGATTTCTCAGAGAGAACATTTACAAGATACATTAAAGAAGGTATAAGCCTGTTAAAAATCTCTTCTCCTGCGGCAATATGCATGGCAGAAGGGAAGGTGTCATTTGAAGACTGGCCCATATTCACATCATCATTGGGATGGACAGGCTTTTTACTTCCCATTACCCCTCCTGAGATTTCTATAGCTCTGTTGGCAATAACTTCATTTACATTCATATTTGTCTGAGTTCCGCTCCCTGTCTGCCAGATGCTTAAGGGGAAATGGTCGTTGAGTTTTCCTTCAATTACTTCCTGAGATGCCTTAATAATAAGCTCCGCTTTTTCTTCCGAAATTTTGCCAAGTTCGAGATTAACGCGGGCACAGGCAAGCTTTAAAATACCAAAGGCTCTTATCAATTCTACCGGCATAATATCATAACCTGCAGGAAAATGTAATAATGCCCTCTGTGTCTGCGCTCCCCAGTATTTATCGGATGGAACTTCTATCGCTCCCATAGTGTCATATTCCATACGGATTGACATTTTTACTACCTCCTTATTTTTTTCATTCTCTTTTCTCGATAATTTTAAATAAAATAATACCGGTAAAAGTCATATGAACATATATCAACAGATTTATCAAAATAAGACACAACTTGGCTGATGCAGTTAACGGTACGATATCATTGTTATTACCTGTAATACAGGATGTAATAAAATAGAAAATATCTATAAATATATAAGATCCATGTTCGAATTTTATAAAATTATTATATACTCCTGATAAAGAAAATATGATAAGTGTAAATGACAATAAACATGATAGAAAATAAATCACTGCCATTATCATATCACTTCTTACCGGGCGATAATCCCTGCTGAATATCTTCTTTGCCAGTAATACAAAATTGGGAGTAATAAGAATAAGATAAAACAGGAATGATATTATTCCCGTCACTGCATAATAGTTCCTGACCTTCAGATAAGGCATGAAATATTTAAGATAGTTATAAGACAATGTGATATAATAAATCCGGTCTTTTAAAGGAACAAGAAAATATAATAAGACCCCCAGGACACATAAAAACATTACGCACAGTAAAATTATAGTTTTATTAAAAGGATTTTTTTTCTGTTTTTTAGATCTTCTTGCCATATTTAATTAGAAATATTCAAGAAAAAACTTTATTAACCTCTCTTATGTAAAAAATCTTTGCAGGATAATTTATGTTAACCAGGTAACATATTCATACGTCTAATAAAAAAACAAAAAGGAGGCTCAATTTCATGAAAAGAATGAAAAAAGTTCTTCTTCTCTCATCAATTGTATTACTTGCTCTTTTTATCCTATCCCAGGTCACCATCTCTTTCAGAGACAACTGCTTTGTATCAAAAGCTTTCTGTGCCGCTACGGAAGCATTAAAGGTATATTTAGACGGGACAGAAACAGATCTTGTCTGCAAGGAACAGAAAGATCTCTATATGTTACCCCTTCCGCTTCCTTTTAAAGAAGGAGAAAACAAATGGGAAATCACTATAAATTATGATAAAGAGAATAAAAAAGTAAATATTACAAGACAGTATCATCCCCCTGAAGATCTGCTTAAAACAAGAGGTGAAGACGGGAAAGTCACCTGTGTATGGTGTGGCGGAGACGGAGACTGCCATTACTGTAACCCGGTGGGTTCAGGAAAATCTTCTTATACGGAAGGAGACAGATGCGGAGTATGCCTCGGCTGCGGCAAATGTTCTTCCTGTAGCGGTACAGGTAAAACTTATTAATTTTTATTATTATCATAGAACCGGAAGTAATTGAATAATTCCGGTTCTATTTATTTTTCATAATTACAGGTATTTTCTTCGGCAATGTATAACTATATACAGAGAAAAGGAGTGGACTGTGTGAGCAAAAAAACTGAAGCAATCAGATTTCGATATAGAATCAAAAAGAGAAAGACTTTTATCAACTCTTATGTTCGGAGGCATCGTAACGGGAATTCTTATAATGAAGCATTTTATAATCTATAATCAGGAGGATAAAATTATGAAATTAAACAGAACAATCATAGGTATGATTCATGTTGACCCTTTACCCGGTACACCGAAATATGCCGGCAATTTTACGTCCATTATAAAAAAAGCAAAAGAAGAAGCATCAATTTACAGAGATGCAGGGGTAGATATGATTGCCATTGAAAATATGCATGATGTGCCTTATTTAAAACAGCATGTTGGCCCGGAAATAGTATCAGCCATGTCTGTAACAGGTTACGAGGTAAAAAGCACATCACGCCTTCCCTGCGGTATACAGATACTGGCAGGAGCAAATAAAGAAGCCCTGTCTGCAGCTCTTGCAGGGGGACTGGATTTTGTCAGAGTAGAAGGTTTTGTCTTTTCTCATATAGCAGATGAAGGTTTTATAGACGGATGTGCAGGGGAATTATTGCGCTACAGAAAACAGATAGGAGCGGAACGGATAAAAATTTTCACTGATATAAAGAAAAAACACTCTTCTCATGCCATAACATCCGATGTAAATATAGGAGAAACTGCCCATGCCGCAGAATTTTTCCTGAGTGACGGAGTTATAGTAACGGGAACTGCAACAGGTTCTCCTGCAGATCTGGAAGAACTCAGACAGGTTAAAGAAAGTGTAAAAATTCCTGTTCTCGTAGGCTCAGGTATAACTTCAGAGAATCTTCAGTCCTATCTGGACATAGCAGACGGACTTATAGTAGGTTCCTATTTTAAATATGACGGACACTGGAGTAAAGGAGTGGATTTCGAAAAGGTTAAAGAATTTATGGATAAGGTCAATAAGATTCGTAACGGGTTATAATCGTGACCCGTGACGGGTGATGCGTAACAGGCAGTTTCACTTTTCACTACTCACTACTCACGACTCATCAGAATTTCCATAAATCCTTTAATTCCCCTGCATAAGGTATTCCTTTCTGTCCTCCATAGTTACGGCATTTA
>DAIOEN010000105.1:0-16753 GCA_036746235.1 Vulcanimicrobiota bacterium
TTATGATAAAACATAAACTTATTATCTCAGGCGGAGGGCCTGCAGGTCTTATGGCAGCTATTACCGCCAGAGATTCCGGTGTAGATACAGCCATAGTGGAAGGCAACGACAGAGTCGGGAGAAAACTCCTGGGTACCGGCAACGGCAGATGTAATATAACAAATAAATTTATGGATGAAAAGAGATATTACAGTGAAAATCCTCAATTCGCCGGTAAAATTTTAAGTACTTTTACCCTGGATGATACAGTTAATTTCTTCAATACTACAGGTTTACCCCTCATAACTCTGGAAGAAGGTAAAATGTTTCCTATGTCACTTCAGGCTTCTTCTGTTCTTGATCTGCTCAGACTTGCCCTGGAGGAAAGGAACATTCCCGTATACTGCAATTCAAAAATCAAAGAAATTGTTAAAAACAGTGTATTCACATTGAAAACAGGTGATAATAAACTATATGAATGTGACAGGCTTATTCTGGCCACAGGGGGGAAATCCGTTTCTTCAACAGGTTCTGACGGTTCAGGCTTTTCTATTGCGGCTAAATTCGGCCATAGTGTAGTAAAACCTCTTCCCTCCCTTGTGCAGTTAAAACTTGACTGTAAATATCTGAAAACCCTGTCAGGCATCAAATTTGACGGAGATGCAGAAATATTTATTAATAAAGAAAGTAAAAGAAAGGAAAAAGGAGAAATATTATTTACCGATTACGGTATTTCGGGCCCCCCCGTACTTCAATTAAGCAGGATTGCCTCTTATGGTATTTCAACAGGGCAAAAAGTAATACTTAAAGTAAATATATTATGTACAATGAGAGAACAGGAAACAGAAGAATTTTTAGAAAATCGGATGGCTGTGTTCAATTACAGAACAGTTCATGATTCTTTCATAGGTGTAATAAATAAAAAACTCATACCGGTAATATTAAAAGAAGCACGTATAAATAATAATACTTTATGCGGTGATTTAACGTGGAAGGAAAAGAAAAAGCTCTTCAATTTGCTGAATTCCTGGGAATTTCCAGTAAGAGATACAAACGGGTTTAACAATTCCCAGGTAACAGCAGGAGGAGTCAGTACGAAAGAAGTGAATGAAAAAACTCTGGAATCAAAGATTGTTCCCGGCCTCTATTTTGCAGGAGAAATACTGGACGTAGACGGAGACAGCGGCGGCTTTAACCTTCAGTGGGCATGGAGTTCCGGCTATGTGGCAGGTAAAAGTGCGGCAGGTGAGCGGTGAGCAGTGAGCAGTGAGCAGTGAACGGTGAGCAGTGAGCAGTGAGCAGTGAACGGTGAGCAGTGACCAGTGAGCAGTTACGATTCACTTTTCACTTTTTCCCCTTAAAAACAATATAATTATAACCGAGGAAATTCCAGGTAAAAGCTGTAAGGGAACCACACAGAGCGGAAATAGTAGGCCAGATAGTGGGAGGTACAAATATTACCGGCACACAGGTAAATACTATTGTGGCAACGGAAACATTGATAATTCCTCCTATAATACTTATCAATAAAAAGGTGGAAAACTGTATCCCTTCCTTCTTCTGTCCCTGTCCTTTAAAAACCCATAATTTGTTAAAATAATAACTGTTAATAACAGCAGCAGAAAAGGAAATAGCTTTAAAAATACCGTAAAGGACTCCTTCTTTATGGGCAAGGCCTGTAGTAAAAATTAAAAGATTTAATATTCCGAGATCTATAAAGGTATTTAACAGACCTACTGCAAAAAATTTTATAAATTTAATTATCATAAATAATATCACTCTTTCAGATTAATTCAGGGACGATAATTCTAAAGGGGGGACGGAACCATTCTTTACAGATTGTCATTACCGAATATACTGAGTGTTTACCTCCCGTCACGCGTTACGCGTTACGCGTCACGAATCAAAACAGCACCCTGAGATTCCTCTTTTCAAAAAGTCCTTATAAATTTCTTCCCTGGAAGAATAAAAATTAAAATACCTGCCTCCTTTTCCTCCACAGAAAAGTACCTTATCATTTTCTACGGAAAAAAGTGAAGGACATTCTTTACAGGTATTTTCGTCAATGTTCGTGAAAGGTTTCAAGAAGATATGTTCAAATCCTTCCAGTGAATGTTTTAATTTATTGATTTCATCGACAGAAAGGCCATCATGATAGACAAAGAGATTCTTTTTGTTTTCATGAGATAAAAATTCGGAAAGATTTCCTATATTATTCCTGTCCACTCTCACGTATATGCCATTATCACGTTCCGAAGAAGGTTCTGAAATTATATAAAAAGTCTCTTTACCCATAAAAATATTGTATCCACCGTGTTTGAAAAAATAATTTATTATGCCGGTTTTAAGAGATCTTCTGAAATATTTGAGAAACATTTCCTTTGTTTCTCTATCAGGAGATTCATATATATAATACGAGATAAAGGTATCACTGTATGTTGTTACAAGTTCTTTTATCTGACCGGAATACTTATTTTTTGTTTCATTTAAAGGAGGAAATGTTAAATTTTTCTTATTTTCTTCAAAATTGTAATGTTCATATTCCTCCATATTCCTCCCTGATGTAAGAATATTACCGAATTCCCTGTAGAGAAGATTATCTCCGTATTTGCTGTATATCTCAGTCCCTGCTATGGGGATAAGATAATGAAGATGAATATGAAGATAGTTCTCTGTCTTTGTAAGGAACAGATTCAGAATAAAATTCATGGTATCAAGGAAATCATATATTGTTTCAAAAGGGAAATTAAAGATAAAACTTGCCGCAGACACAGGTATTTTATCTGCTGTTTTTAACAGGATTTCTTTTATATCTACATGAATATTTTTCTTTATCTCTTCAAGCACAAAAGAGCTTCCTGACTCTACTCCGAAAAACACTACCTGACAGTTAAGTGCTCCTGCCATGTCAAGTATTTCATCATCTATATCATCGAGTCTTCTGCACATATTGAATTTAAAATTATAATTTCTCTTTTTATATTCTTCAAAAAATCTCTTAAAATCTTCTTTATTATGACAGAATATATTATCGGCAAAGGTAATCTCACAGTAAGATTTCAACTCTGACAGACAATCCAGTTCGGCAAAGACATTCTGAAAACTTCTTTTAACAAGTTTTCCTTTCCAGAAACTGCCCTGATCACAGAAGGTGCATCTATAGGGACAACCTCTGCTCCATGAAAGATAAAGACTGTCATAATAAGAAAGATTTATATGATGATATGCTGCAGTGGGAAGTGAATCAAGAGCCTTTATTCTTTCTCTTTCCGGTGTAACAGTAACGTTGCCGTCACTTTTAAACACTATACCTTTTACATTGGCGACATTTCTTCTGCCTTCTATAGCATCTAAAAGTTCGACAACTGTTACATCACCTTCACCTGTTACTACAAAATCTATTGAGTCAAAATATTCTATCAGCTTTTCAGCCACTCCCGTAGGACCGCATCCGCCAAGTATTATTTTCACAGAAGGGTATATTTTTTTCAATTCTCCGCTCAGAAGAACTGCATAGGGTAATTCTTTTGAAAAACAGGATATGCCAATAATATGTCCGGGATTTTTAAGAAAATCTACCATACATTTAACATCTGCAGGGTTAGTATAAGAGTTCAACTGATAATCTCTGAATTCCACTCTATGACCTGCCTGTTCCAGGACAGATATTATACAGAGACAACCATAGGGAATGTGAACAGGAACCTTTAATTTATCTCCCGGAAAATACCTGAAGGCAAGATTGAAAATTGTAATGTTACTCATTTATATATGTCCTTATAATCGTAATGCGTGACGCGTAACGGGTGGTTCGTGATAAGTGATGCGTAATGCGTATTTTCACCGGTACCGGGCGACCACAGTGGGTCGCCCCTACGACTCACAACTCACGACTCACTAACATTTTATATCCATCAAAAGAAGTTTACTCTTTGTCTCAGGTGAAACTACTGCTCCCTTTGCTATAAGCAACTCTGCTACAGGTTTCATCTCTTTAGAGTTCACTTTATCCAGAGGGGTATGGCCCTGTTTGTCTTTTGCATTTAAATCTGCTCCACCTGCAATAAGTACTTCCACTATATCTTTTTTACCGAGTGATACTGCCTTATGAAGTGCCGTAGAAAGTTCCTTATCCTTGAGATTAACATCTGCTCCTTTACTTATAAGATATCTCACCACTTCTTTACTTTTCAAATCAATAGATTCATATAATAAACTTCTTCCGTTTACATCTCTTATATTAACATCTGCTCCGCTGCTTATAAGCAATTCTGCCACATCTTTGTTTCCCGTGGATAAAGCTTTATGGAGAGCAGTTTTCCCTTCCCTGTCTCGAAGGTTCACATCTGCTCCCTGGCTTACAGCCCATTTAGCACCGGATATATTACCTGAATAGTGAATAATTGCCTTACCTTCCTTATCTTTTATATTAATATCTGCTCCCTTTGAAATAAAGAATTCCGCAATGTCCCTGTTTGATATGGCAAGAGCTCTATGGAGAGCAGTTCTTCCGTCCTTATCTCTGGCATTTAAATTGGCTCCCTTTTCAACAGCCAGTTTTGCTTCTTCCATTGTAGTTATACAGTGTACAAACGTTTTACCTTCTTTATCTGCCAGCTTTACATCTGCACCATTTGAAACAAGTAATTTCACCATTTCGATATTTTTTTCCATGGCAGCTTTATGTAAAGGAGTTCTACCATTATTATCTTTCTCATGTATATCGGCTCCCTTTTCCAGAGCCACTTTTGCTTCTGCCGTACCGGCAATCTTAAATAAAGATGGCACAGGCCCTGATGGTTTCTGTTCCACTTCTTTTTTTACAGGTATTTCTTTTACAGGTATTTCTTTTGCACGTATTTCCTTTACAGGCATTTCTTTTACAGGAGTTTTTTCCTGAATGGGAACTTTCGGTTCTGATAACGGTCTGTTCGTTAAATTATCGGCCTGTTCAATTTGTTTATCCGTTCTCCTTCTGAGAGGATTCGGAGGCAGTGTATTGGTAGGACATCTTCTTACTTCAGGAGTACTGAGAGTTGCATGAACTGCAGCACATTCTCTGGCTTTAATCAGGCACATGAGCCCTTCATCATTTCTCCCCAGTTCATTCAGTGCTGTCCCTTTACCATGCCAGGCAGGAGCACTTTTGGGATTTAATTTTAAAGCTCTGTCAAAATATTCAATAGCTTCAGCATATTTGCCGAACTCATTCAAAACCAGTCCTTTACCGGACCATGCCTGTTCAACTTTGGACGTATATTTCAATGCTTTATCATAACACGCAAGAGCATCTTTATATTTACCCATTTTAAACAAAACGTCTGCTTTCTTACACCAAATCTCACTGGACATAGGATTCATTTCCAGAATATTATCATAAAATTTAATAGCCTCTTTATATTCTTTATTAGAATCAAATATCGTCAATCCATGAAAAAGTGATTGAGTATTTAAATTACTTGAAACCCCTCTAAAACCTGATGATATAAAGTTTCCTATCGTTAAAAAGAAATCTTTAACGGCAGAAGTAATAGTACCGAAAAAATCTGAAATACCATGAAAATTAAGTTTTAATGCATCAAAAAAAGTTTTAAATGCTTCTTTAAATTCTGCTGCCCAGTAGAGATTCCATGCCACTTTCATCTTTTTCGTCACAGGAGAATCATTACAAAATAACAGTAAATAAAGAATGGAAAGAAAAAAATACAGGGGTACAGAAAAAATAAGAAAAAGAATAATTATAAGAAATACTTCAACATACATTCAGGAATTACCTCCCCGGGCCTCTTCTGAAATCTTCATATCATAAATTTTGCGTAAACCTCTATTGAAGATCTATTTATATTACCGAGTTAAGCATAAATAATGTATATATGCTTTTGTGACACATAACGCGTGATGGGAGAAAACCGTTTATTACACTTATGCTCAGGTCAGTAAATATCTTCTGATTAATTCTATTTTTCATCTTTAAGTCCTTTCCCGGAAATATTATTTATCAAAAGATTATTTCTATGATATATTTATAGTGAATGGTGAAGAGTGAAGGGTGAAGAAGTTTTATTATAATTATACTCCATATATGAATCACAGAGGAAGGATTTTTATTATGAAAAATGAATTTTATAGGAGGTGAATTTTTTATGATGGAAATATGTGATAACTGCAAAAAAGAATATGTAGAAACATCAGGTCTGTGCAGTAGATGTAAAGGTACTTTACAGACACATCAGAGCGCCATAACTCTCAAAGAAGGAACTCTATTAGAAAATCGATATAAAATCATAAGTCTTATAAAAGCAGGCAAAATAAAAAATACTTATAAAATTTTAGATACAAAATTTGATAATATCCTTGCCCTGAAAGAGATAATCCCTCCGGATTCTTTAAAGGATCGGCAAAAAACAGAAGAATGGTTCAAAAAGGAATCTCATTTTCTTGCAGGACTATCACATCCGAATATGCCGAAGATTTTTGAGCATTTCATATTTAACAACAAATATTACCTGGTTATGTCATTTATAGAAGGGGAAGATTTAAATTCAATCATAAAAAGAGACAGAATGGAACCTGTTTCAAAAGAGAAAGTCACATATCTTGTGAATCAGGTTCTGGATCTAATGGATTATCTTTATAAAGAAAATTCACATATAGTACAGAGGCCTGTAACACCGGAGAATTTTATCATTCATAAAGACGGAAGGGCAATTCTCGTAGATTTTGGCATGGCATCTGCACTTCATATGAATACTGCCCTGGAAGAGTATGAATGTTCTGAGAATAAAGATGATAATATACCGGCAGAAGAGGAGCATTGCATGGTAAAAATAATGAAAGGTATATTTCCGGAAGGTCTGTCAGTTGTAAAGGATCTCTGGAATTCATTGCCTTTTATACAGCATATAAACAACTTATGCAGGGTTCTTCAGGATCCCTTTGACAGAGGCCCCCTCAGGGAAGAAACGATCCTTGAAAACAGATATAAAATTATGGGATTGATAAAATCAGGCGGTATGGGTGCTTTATACAGGGCTTCAGACATGAGACTGGACTGTATCTGTGCGGTGAAAGAACTGCTTCCCTTTTACGGCAAAAAGGAAGAGCAGGAAGAAGCAAAAAAATGGTTTAAAAGAGAAGCAGCTATTCTTGCAAAACTGGATCACCCGAATCTACCGAAGGTTTCAGATTATTTTATCAGTAATAACAGATATTATATTGTTATGGATTTTATTGAAGGAGACAATCTGAAAACCATAGCGGATAAAGAAGAAACAGGATTAGCTACTGAAAAGGTAATTAAATGGAGCAAAGATATCTTAAAAATACTGGATTACCTCCACACACAGAAGCCTCCTGTAATATATCGTGATATAAAACCTTCCAATATTATGATACACAGAGACGGAAGAGCCATATTAATAGATTTCGGGATTGCCAGGGTAATAGAGAAAGACAGTACAACGGAAAAGACTATAATAGGTACAGAAGGATATAGCCCTGTAGAACAGTACAGAGGTAAAGTGGAAGCAAGATCAGACATATATGCTCTGGGAGCAACAATGCATCATCTGCTTACAGGCCTGCCTCCTGTGCCATTTAAATTTGAGCCTCTGAGAGAAATCAGACCTGAAATATCACCTAAACTGGAAGAAATTGTAATGAAAGCACTGAAAGAAAAAGTGCAGGACAGATTTGCCACTGCAAAAGATATGCTGTTTGCTCTGGATTCTCTGAAAGAAACAGAAGAAAAAGTCCGGGATGATATAAGAATTTATGAAATAAAAGACATAAAATGTGAGCATAAAGTAACTGCAATAAAACAGAAAAATAGCTGGAGTTGGTGTGCAAAAGGAGGCATATTGGCCAATGAAGGCAGATATGAAGAAGCCATTAAAGCCTATGACATGGCTCTTGAGATTTACATTGATAATGAAATAGCCTGGAATTGTAAAGGAGAAGTTTTATATCTTCAGGGAAAATACGAAGAAGCACTTGAATGTTACGACAAAGCACTGGGATTAAAACCTGACTATGATGTGGCATGGAATTTCAGGGGAGAGGTTTTATATAAACAGGGAAAATATGAAGAAGCACTCAGTTGTTTTAACGAAGCATTAAAATTAGATCCTTCCTATAAACATGCTGAAAGAAACAGAGATGAATTGCTCAAAGAAATAAAAGTAAATAAATAGGGGCAGTCTATTGTCCGCCCCCGTTTAAATTATTTAGATAAACTGCTTCTACTTAATTTTCATCTAAAGCCTTATTTTACGCCATTAAAAATGAAAATTCCTATACCCTTAAATTATTTATACAAACTGCTTCTACAATGAAAATTCCTGTACCATTAAATTGAATTTATTCATTATCTATTATTACTGTTTACCACTTTCAATTTTCTTGAGAAAATCCCTTACTACTCTTATATATTCCTCATTTTTCTCCACATTATGATGATGGGAAGAATCTTCAAAAACAGCAATCTCCGAACCTGGCATCATAGACTGATAGTATGCTGTAGAAGAAGGGGGAACTTCATCGTATCTGCCGCATGTAAGGAGAGTCGGAACAGTTATTTCCTTCAACCTGTCTGCTCTTTCATAATCTTTAAGTATTCCCGTAACTGTAAATTCACTCGGTCCCCACATATATTCATAAACAGGCTGACCTATTTTTTCAAAGCTTTTATTTACGCACTCAGGCCAGGGATCAATGCGGCATATATGAAGTTTATAATAAGTATTCATAGCCTTCTGATATTCGGGAGAAGTAAAATTACCTGCTCCTTCACTTTCTTTTATTGTTTTCTGCAACTCTTCCGGAAGTTCTGCCAGATAAACCTTCTGATCTTCTATAAAACGGGAAGAACTCAAACAGGGGCTTGCAAATATAAGGCTTACAACATTATCAGGTTTTTTTGTAAGCATATAATCCACTGCAAGCATATTACCCCAGCCCTGACCAAGAATATGAACTTTTTTTATGTCAAGAGCATTGCAGACAGTTTCCAGTTCATCTGCAAAATATTCTATAGTATAGAGAGACATATCAGACGGTCTGTCAGAATTACCGCATCCGAGCTGATCATAAAAAATAACAGGTCTTTCATCAGCAAGGGCTTCCAGTGAGGAAAGATAATCATGAGGGAAAGCAGGACCGCCATGTAAAACTACAAGCGGGATTCCTTCTTTATCCGCACCTGTTATTCTGTACCATATTTTACCGTGTGTACCATTAATATAGCCTTCTTTTACCGTTACAGTAACATCCCCCTCTTTACCATAAGAGACTACTGTAATAAGAATAAATAAAATTAAAGACAGGGAGATAATTTTCACCATAAATATCATCCTTTCATCAGTTTATAAATCATAACCATAAAAGACAACAGTAAGATTAATATAAAATTTATTCTATTTTTTTATATCCTCCCGGAATTTCAAAATTGTCAGAATTTACAATATCTTTTGAAGGGAAAAAATCACCATGAACCATAACATCATTACTGCGAATTTCTATTGAAGTAATTAAATTATCCATGTTTTTATCTTTGATACGAATTATATAATGCTCAGAAAGCTCATCAGCTTTTGAAAAACAGGCAATTTTACCGGGGCCAATGTCAGACTTATAAAAAACACTTTTTTCTTCTCTGTCGAGAGAAAATTTTTCTTTCATAATCTTATCAATACTGGAAACAATATCATTTTCTTTATAGGTTTTATTAACATTATCTATCGAATACGTTTTATGCTTACCAAACATATAAAGCCATTGTTCACTCTGTTCTTTAATCTCTCCGTTTTCAATGAAGAGTTTCTGAGTAAATTTAACATTTATTTTTTCTTTTCCTTCTGTCATATCAAAGGCAATCTCCCCTTCTATGATATTAAATTGACTTACTGTCAGAACAAAACTTCCCATTCCTGTTTTGTTCCCTGTATTAAACAGAAAAAGTAAAATTATGAGAATTACACTACTGGAAGGGAAAAAACTCATAATCACATCCATCTATCCTGTGCTCCTTTCATAAGATAAAGTATATAATTTAGTATTTCAAAATTTTCATAGAAAATTCCTGCCTGATTATAAAAATAGTATGTAGCAACCAATAAATAATGACCTCGTAATGCGTAAAGCGTAATGCGTGATACGCAGGGATTACACCCGTCACGCGTTACGAAACCTTTAATTCTAATAAGTTATGAAATACGCTATATATGACCCATCTATAAAAGACCTGTGATATAATACATTAAAGAGGTGATTAATTATGATTCTGGAAAAAGGAACGGTACTCAATAATATTTACAGAGTAGTCACAATACTTGGCAAAGGTGCTATGGGCAATGTATATCTTGTAGAAAGGGTAAAAGATGATAAAAAATTTGTAGTAAAAGAGCTTTTTTTCACACCTCAGGCAGGGCTTGATCCTTCTACGGCAAAGGAAATATTCTTTCGGGAAGCTGAATTCATTGCAAAATTCGACCATGAAGGACTTCCTAAAATGTACGGAGTATTCAGTCACGGCGGGAAAGATTATCTCGTAATGGATTATATAGAAGGGAAAACACTGGAAGAAATTATAAATACTTCGGAAGGTCCCATAAAAGAAGATGATGCTATAAAATGGACAGTTGAACTTGCATCCATACTGGATTATCTCCACAATTCCTTTCATCAGCCTGTTGTTTACAGAGACCTGAAACCTTCAAATATTATCATAACACCTGAAGGAAAACCAAAACTTGTAGATTTCGGCATAGCCCGGTATTACAATCCTGATAAAAATACCGATACCTTCAATTACGGTTCTCCCGGCTATGCAGCTCCGGAGCAATATAAAGGAAGAGGGCAATCAACACCACAGTCCGATATATTCGGTCTCGGTGTCATATTATTTCAAATGGTCACAAAATATGATCCGTCATTAAAACCTTTTATATTTCCTTCTATGAAAGGTCTCAATCCTTCCGTATCGGCAGAGCTTGAAGCAATAGTAAAAAGAGCGATTCAGCTTGAGCCGTTGAAACGATACATAAGTATAATGGAATTCAGCGAAGCCCTTATGAAATATTCCGGCACATCTTCTTCCTATGAAGATGAAAAGAAATGGAAGGTACTGCCGAACATACTGGCAATTACAGGTAAAAGATTGGCCTGGGCTACAATAGCTGTACCTATTTTCAGCTGGTTAATTATGATTCTTTCTTACAATGCAGGTTTAATTTCTTCGGAACCAGTTCAATATATATTCACTTTACTATCAATGTTTACAATGGCAGCAATTTTTCTCTGTCCTGCAGCAGGGCTTTGTTTTTCAATAGCCGGTGCAATCAAAGCACAGAAAAATATAAATATTTCATATGAACCGGTAAATGAAGCTATCGGATGTAATGTATTTATCGGAGGTTTTCTGATTTTCATAATAATATTTATTTATCCCAACTTCAGGAATGCAAGGGAATCAGGTAAGCTGGCTGCATGTGAGTCAAATATAAAGAATATCGCCACTGCACTGGAAATGTATCATACTGATTATAACAACCTTTATCCTGACAGTCTTGAAAAAATCCTTGAACCTTCAGGAAATGGATATATGAAATGTATACCTGAATGTCCGAACAAAAAGACAGTTATCGTTCCGTGTGGGAAAAAACCTCCTGCCTATGAATATATTGTTTCAAAAGATTATAAAAATTACACTATCTGGTGTAACGGGACTCATAAAGGTGCAGGCCTGAATGCAGGGTATCCTCAGTATACACCGGGACAGGGGCTTTTTCTAAAATAAAGAGGTATGCCCTGTCCCCGGTTATACTTACTTACCCATCTCTTTCCTGGCATATTCAAGGGCATATTTCTTAATAAATCTTACAGGAGGAAGATAAGGAACTATTCTCTGATTTGTTTTCCTCATGGTAGATTTCTTTATATACCCCAGGGTTGCCAGTTCTGTTCCTGCCTGTTCAAAAGCTTTATAGACATCCAGTATTTCAGGATATTTCTCTTCCTTTTCCCGGTCTTTTCCGTATCCTACCAGTCCTCCTGCCTGCCTGAGAAGAAGTCCTGCCTGAGGAATATCCATAAATTTAGAAAAGGTCTGAAAATATCTGATAATATTCTCAGGAGTCTCGTTTTCCACATTATCACAGCATATAAGAGGAACAAAAGGTTTCCCCGTAATTTTCTCCGTTACATGATGAAATAACATGCCGCTTTTTGTAAGCTTCAGATCGGAAACATTTGATGTAGAATAAAATCTTTCAAGAAAGATCTTTAATAATCCTGACATGTTGAATATATATACAGGAGTGCCATAGATTATTATATCCGAATCGGACATTTTATCGAAAATGCCTTTTACGTCATCTTTATCTTCATAGATACATCTGAGAAAGTGTTCTTCTCTCTGACATGTGTCACAGGCAATACATCTGTTTATCTTCAATTTTGAAAGGGTAACCACTTCACAGCCTGCGCCGGCAGATTTTGCGCCGGTAAAAACCTTATCTATAAGAAAAGCCGTATAACCTTTCTCGCCTCTGTAACTGGAATTAATGGCAAGTATTTTCACAGGAAAACCTCCCATCACTCGCCATGCTTCTTATATTTTTCTATCATTACAGTCCAGTGTTCATTTGCCTTTTTTCTGAAAGATTCCGAATCGCCGGGGAATAAATTCCATTTAAGCTGTTCCTCTACATCTTCCGAAATAGAGCCGAGTTTTATCATTTCTTCCCCTGCAGTACGGACACTGTCATAATAAGTTTTAAAATAATCCTGCATTTCCTCTCTGCTCAGTGCTTCAGCAGAAGGTCTGTAAATTTCACCCAGATTTTTCTTTCCTACCTCTTTTACATAATGTTTGAACCATGCAGAAAGGGTATCGAAATGACTGAATTCAGGGAAACCGCATGGTGACACAAGAGCCATGGCTTTGGGTTTGTCATAACGTTCAGGATGGGTGGTAGCTCCCGGTATATTCGGGTTTTCTATAAGCCATGGTTCACATACAGGAAGAGTCCTTTCTATAAAATTCTTAAGAAGGCCTGACATGGTAAAATGATAGAGAGGAGTACCCAGGATTACTGCATCTGAATTAACATATTTCTCAAGCAATCCTTCCATATCATCTTTCTGGATACATTTACCCGGGGTTTTTGTCCAGCACATGTAACAACCCAGGCAATGATTGACTTTCATTTTGCTCAGATGGACAATTTCAGTAGTAGCGCCGGCCCGTCTCATACCTTCAAGAAGGGGTTTTAAGATATGAGCTGTGCTGCTTTTTTCTCCTCTCGGAGAACCGTTAATGGCAAGAACTTTCATAAAAACAACCTCCTTAATTAAGTGATCAGTAATGCGTAATACGTAATACGTGACTGACAACACATTACGATTATTATAAAAATAACTATAACATTTATATTTTCTATCTTATAAAAAATATTCTACAGGAAATTTCAAAAAACCTTCTTTAATTATTGAGATAAATGATATAATACATAAAGAAGTCAAGCCTTATTTAGCATTTTTACATTTTTCAGACAAGATTTACATTACTGTAAAATTGCACAGCTATGCTATTTATAATGATTATAATCAGGAAAGATTCCGATATCAGAGAGCATGGGAGGATATTATGAAAAAGAAAATTAATAAATCAACAGAAGAAGATAAGAAAATCAGCGAGTCTCCTCTTTATATAGTCGGCATAGGGGCCTCTGCAGGAGGGCTCGAAGCCTTCTCTGAACTGCTCAAACACCTCCCTGCAAATACTGGCATGGCCTTTATACTGGTCCAGCATCTCGATCCGAACCATGAAAGCATGCTCACAGAACTGCTTCAGCAGGAAACCACTATGAAGGTTTATGAAGTAAAAAATAAAATGAAGCTCATGCCCGATAATGTCTATGTTATTCCGCCAAACTGTGAAATGACTGTTTCAAAAGGCCTGCTATATATATGTCCGAGAAAGAAAACATCTGGTAAATATATGCCTGTCGACACTTTTTTCACTTCCCTTGCTTCAGACCAGAAAACGAAAGCCATAGGCGTAATTCTTTCAGGAACTGCTACAGACGGAACAATAGGGATGACAAAGATAAAATCTGAAGGGGGTCTTACCTTTGCACAGGATGAAAAAACGGCAAAATTCGACGGTATGCCGGGAAGTGCCATAGCTGCAGGGGTTGTAGATTTCATTCTTTCCCCTGAAAATATTGCAAAAGAAATTGCCCGGATTAATTCATATCCTTATATAGCAGAGGAAGATAAAATTAAAACACATAAGTTCATAAATGAAGATGAAAAAGATCTGACAGAGATTTTCAGGCTTTTGAAACGCTACAAAGAAGTAGATTTCACTTATTACAAGCCCACTACAATCAAAAGGCGTCTCTTCAGACGGATGATATTATGCAGGATTAAACATATAAATGACTATATTCGTTATCTCAGAGAGACTCCGTCTGAACTGGATTTCCTTTATCAGGATTTTCTTATAAATGTGACAGGCTTTTTTCGCGAATCTGAAACATTTGAAGCACTCAGGAAAAAAATATTCCCTGAAATACTGTCAGGGGAAAGAGATGCCGATATGCCTGTCCGCATATGGATACCGGGATGTTCTACAGGAGAAGAAGCATACTCTATTGCAATCTGTATGATCGAGTATCTTCAGGAGATTAATTCCGGTATTTCTGCAAGTATTTTTGCTACAGACATAAATGAAATGGCTATAGAAAAAGCCCGCACAGGATTTTATCCTGAAACTGCCGTATCGGATATTCCGCCTGATAAACTCAGAAAATTCTTTGTAAAAATAGAACAGGGCTATCAGATAAACAAGACTGTCCGCAATTCATGTATTTTCGCAAGGCATGATCTCATAAAGGATCCTCCCTTTTCAAATATAGATCTTATAAGCTGCCGTAATGTAATGATCTATCTGGGACCTGTATTGCAGAAAAAAATCATACCTGCTTTTCACTATGCTCTCAACGCAAAGGGATTTCTCATGCTTGGCACGTCCGAAACTATTGGAATATATGCAGATCTATTCAGTCTGGAAGATAAAAGATATAAAATCTATTCGAAAAAATCTATTATGTCCAGAAGATTGCTGAGCTATGATTTTCCTGCTGAAAAATATGATTTAAAACAACCGGACATACCCGGAAAAAGTGAAGAAAATCATAAAGATTTTAATATCCTCAGAGAAGCGGATAGGATAGTTCTTTCCACTTACGCCCCTCCAGGAATACTCGTAGATGAAAACATGGATATAGTCGAATTTCGAAGAAATGTGAGCCCCTATCTGAAACCTGCATCAGGCCCTGCCAGTTTAAATCTCATGAAAATGGCCCATGAAGATCTTCTTGTAGAGCTGAGAATAGGCATACATAAATCAAAACTGGAGAATTCCACAATTACAAAAACCGGACTTACTATTAAATATAACGGAACAAAAAGAACTTTAGATATTAAAATAATACCTCTGAAAAAAACTGCGACAGCAAAAGATTATTACTTTTTAATACTATTTTATGAGAAAGAATTAATCGGCCCGGAAGAACAAAGAAAAGGTAAAAAAATAGAAGAACCGGAAGAGGAGACAAAAGAAAAAGACAGAGAAATAATAAAATTACAGGAAGAACTAAAAGCCACAAGAGAATATCTCCAGTCAATCATAGAAGAAAGGGAAGCCACAAATGAAGAGCTCCGTTCTGCCATTGAAGAAATCCAGTCAAGCAATGAAGAACTTCAGTCCACAAATGAGGAAATGGAAACAGCCAAAGAAGAGCTTCAGTCTACAAATGAAGAACTTACTACCGTAAATGAAGAACTACAGCACAGAAATATGGAATTAACACAGGTAAACAACGATCTTACAAATCTGCTGAGCAGTGTCAATATACCTATTATTATACTCTCTTCCGATCTGCATATAAGAAGATTTACTCCTTTAGCGGAAAAAATATGGCCTTTAATCCCGTCAGATACAGGAAGACCTCTGAGAGATCTCAATCTTAATATTCTGATTCCCGATATAGAAAAAAGGATTCTCAATGTAATTGACAGTCTGACCTCGGAGGAAATGGAGGTTCAGGACAGAGAAGGCCGGTGGTATTACCTGAGAATAAGACCATATAAAACGATAGACAATAAAATAGACGGAGTAATCATATCCATGATGGATATTGATACACTCAAACATAGCAGCGACCTTATAAAAGAAGCTCAGGAATATGCAGAAGCCATAGTGGAAAGTATAAAGGAACCTCTTATAATACTTACGGCTGATCTGAAAATAAAATCGGCCAACAGATCCTTCTATGAGACATTTAATATTACCCCCTCTGACACGGAAGAGAAATATATTTATAATCTGAACAGCATATGGAAGAATGATGAACTGCTTAAAATGCTTGAAGAATTACTGCCCGGACAGACACATTTTGAAAATTTTATTGTAGAACAGGATGTTCCTCTCAGGGGGAAAAAGAAATTTTCTCTGAATGGCAGATGTATCAGAAATAAAGATAAATCATCCAGGTTTATTCTGATGGAGGTAACGGAAATTATAGAGTAACCAGTGAATGGAACCGGTATATAAAGTAAAATATAAGGGAGGTAGAACATATGGGAACATATGAAAAAATGACGAGAGAAGAATTAATAAAATCACTCAGGGAAATGGAAGATATAAAAAACAAAGAAAATTCAGGGAATGAATTGAAGAAAACAATACATGAACTTCATGTACATC
>DAIOEN010000105.1:16853-24509 GCA_036746235.1 Vulcanimicrobiota bacterium
AAAGAAAATTCAGGGAATGAATTGAAGAAAACAATACATGAACTTCATGTACATCAGATAGAACTGGAAATGCAGAACAGGGAATTAAAAGAAACAAGAGAGGAACTTGAATATTCCCGTAACAGATATGCAGATCTCTATGATTTTGCTCCCTGCGGTTATGTAACAATGGACGAGAACGGGCTGATTATAGAAATAAACATAACAGGCGCAGAATTACTGGGAAGGAATAAAGAAGAACTTTCAGGCATGCCTTTTCTGAACTATATAACTTCAGAGGATTCTAAGAAATTTCTATCCTATCTTTCCAGATGGAAAAAACATGATAAACATATAAGCTCAGAAATTTCCCTGTCTGTAAAAAGAAAGAACGGAGAAATAATTTATCTGGAACTTACGACCGTTCCCATTAATGAGGAAGGCAGAATCCTCTATAGAACGGCCATGATAGATATTACTGAAAGAAAAGAAAAAGAAGAAGAAAAAAAGAAACTCCAGGAAGAGTTAAATATGGCACAGAAACTGAAATCTCTCGGTACCCTTTCAGGTGGTATTGCCCATGAATTCAACAATATACTGGGAGTCATATTAGGTTATACGGAAATGACCATAGATGAACTTCCGGAAAATAGTCCCCTGAATGAATATCTTATGCAGATAGTGAAATCCTGTTTCCGGGCAAAAGATATTGTAAAACAGATACTTGTCTTCAGCCAGAGAGGGAAAAAAGAAATAAAACCGTTAAAACTATCTGAAGTCATAAAGGAAGCCTTTGAGCTGATAAATCCGTTACTTCCTTCAACAATCAGCATATGTAAAGATTTTGAAGGAAACAGCAGTATAATAGCGGGAGATGCAACATCTATCCATCAGATTTTAATAAATCTGTGTACAAATGCAATTCATTCCATGTCGGAGGGAAAGGGTATTATCAATGTCACTCTCACAGACATAGATATTGATAAAAAAAATCTGTCTCTCTATAGAGGACTATCACCGGGACACTGGGTAAAACTTACGGTAAGCGATACAGGCCATGGTATGGAAAGTAATGTTATTGAACATATATTTGAACCATTTTTTACAACAAAATCAACGGGGAAAGGAAGCGGTATGGGTCTTTCTGTCGTATATGGCATAGTAAAAAGCCATAACGGAGATATAAAGGTATACAGTGAACCCGGGAAGGGCACAAGTTTTGATATATTTTTTCCATGTCTGAAAGATTATAACGAATATGTAAAGAATGAAATAGAGGAAAAACCTATATATATAAGCAAAGGAACAAGAATACTTTTTGTAGATGACGAAGAAACAATTGTCGCCATAAGTGAACAGTTTCTGAAAAGATTCGGGTGTAATGTCTTTTCCACTGTATCGAGTGAGAAAGCTTTAAAGGTATTTACAGAGAGCCCCTGCGAGTTTGATCTTATTATTACAGATCAGACTATGCCTGAAATGAGCGGTATAGAACTGACAAAAAAGATAAAAGCCATAAGAGATGACATTCCTGTAATACTCTGTACCGGCCACAGTGATTATATAAACGAGGAAAATTTTTCCACTATGGGTGTTACGAAATTGCTGATGAAACCTTTCAGCTTTAAAATGCTGGGGGAGGCCATTCAATCCGTATCATCCCCTGTTATGCGCAAGGTGTGATAATAAGGTTATAGTTCAGTGGGGTTAAAATTTAACCAGATCTGAACTACAACCTTGAAATACCATTCATGACTTAAAAAACCTGATCGGCACTTCTCTTTTTAAAAGTAACAGTTATACCGGATGTGGTATCGGACGGGACATTACCAATCAAAGAAATCCTTCCGTCGGAATCTACGGACAAAGAAAATTTAATCTCTTCAAGGGCATAATTCTTCTTATAAGTTTCAGGAAAAGACTCCACTATTTTACCTAAAGACTTCACGCAGTGCAGCAGATTCTTAGAAAGAGTATCTGCAGCTATTTCAACAGGAACCGGTATCTTACCTGTTTCTTCTTTACCATTCTGAAAAGTAAGCACGGAAATTGAATAAAGCTCGTTATCCAGCACATTAATACCCCTTTTAAATCGTCTGGCAGACCTGATTATCTGCAGAAGATTTTCCTGACTGAGAAATAAAATCAAGAGATTTCATAAAAAGCTTATTACTTCTCTGCCATAAACGGTTGATATTTTTTGCATATGCATAAATAGCGGCATCGCCGAAATGTGTTGTTATAACTTTTTTCAGAAGTCTGTTAAAACTATAAAAATCTGCATGACCTTTTATCTGTATTTTTTGAAGTAAAAGAGGATCCATATGTTCAGGCCAGAATGTGACATGATGGCCATCATAATAAGACCAGTCATTAAAGAATATTCTTTCGTCTCTTCTCAGGTCGTTATAACTTTTTGTACCCGGCAGAGGGGTGAGTATAAGGAACTGAACTGTATTTATACCTGAATCTTTTGCAAAGAGAACAGTTTTTTCTAAAGATTCAACTGTATCAGTATCAAATCCGAAAACAAACATGCCATGGACTGAAATTTTCTTTTTCTCAAAAACAGCAACACCCTCTTTTATTTCCTCTTCCGTCTGTTTTTTGTTAATATTTATCAGGGTGTCAGGATTTATGGACTCAAAACCTATGGACAGATTTTTACAATGACTTTCTACCATAAGCTCAAGTAATTCTTCGTCTTTGTAGATATCCACCCGGACCTGGGCAGACCAGGGGAATTTCATTTTATTCTTTATAAACTCATTCAAGAGATTTTTCAGCCACCTTTTATCTGCAGCAAGATTGTCATCATAAAAGAATATATGATGTTTTTTTGTGTTATATCTCTCAACCTCTTCCATTACCCTGGATATACTCTTGTGGCGAAATTTTGTTCCGAACATGCCTGTTACGGAACAGAAATTACAGGCAAAGGGGCAGCCGCGGGAAGCCTGTACCGGTATGGTTTCTTTTCGGCTCGTATTATAACATGGCCTCATACCCTTTACGAGCGAGAAGTCCGGTATGGGTACTTTATCAAGATCGTCTAACAGAGGATAGTGACTGTAAGAAACTTCTTCTCCTCTGACTGCCAGTCCCGGTGCCGGATATATTTTTTCCTGTCTATTCAGTTTTTCTACGAGAGAAGGAAAAACTTCCTCTCCTTCACCCATTACAACATAATCTGCATGTAATATGGCTTCTTCTACCATAAAAGTTACATGAGGGCCGCCCATTACAACCGTTATACCTCTCGCCCTTAACTTATCAGCCAGAGAGTATGCCCTGACAGCTGTTGAAGTTGTTGTTGAAATACCTGCAAGGTCAACACCGTCAAAGATCTCGTCTTTCAGAGGATGAATTTCTTCCACCACGATAGTTACATCATAACCTCTTTTTTTCATGATTGTTCCGAGAATGATGGTTCCAAGCCTTGGAAGCGGTTTAAAGCTGAAGATATGAATATCGGGAGCTTTTGGTTCTACCATTACGATTTTTTTGATTTTGTTAAATTTTTCTTTCATGCAATTCTTCTTTCATAACTATTACTGAGGTAAGCATAAATAATACATATATGCTCTCGTAACGCGTAACGGGAGGAAAACCTTTATTACATGCTTATACTCAAATCAGTAAGTCTGATATTATTTATAAAGCAGAATAGGAACCAGAAAATATTTTTTTTTAATATATAGCCGGGAAACCTTGTAAACAGAAGGTAAAGAAAATTTGTAAAAAAATAAAAGACTCATGGAATTTTCTTTAAAGTGTAGCACAGGGACACAAATGTAAATTATGTGGCAAAAGCGTGGCAAAAGTGTGGCAATTTAGAATTACATGGAAATACAGTCAAATTCATCCGGGAATAAAAAATTATTAATTTATACAATCGATAAATAGGTAAAAAAATGTTATAATAAATAATATTGATGATTTTTTATAAAAAGTAAAAAAATAAATAATGACAGAAAGATTATGATGAATAAAGGGGTCAACAAAAATTCTCTTTATAAAAATAATATAGAAAACCTGAAACAACAGATTGCAGAACTGGAGAAAAGCAATAAAAGACTGCAGGAAGAAATAGAAGATGTCAGGAAAATAGAATTATCTCTTAAGATTAAAGATCGGGCAATATCCAGTTCAATCAGTGCTATTGCTCTGGTAGATTCAGAATCGAATTTAACCTTTGTAAACAAAGCTTTTCTTAATATGTGGGGATATAATAATGAAAAAGAAATTCAGGGAAAATCTGCCGTAGAATTTTTCCAGAGAGAAAAAGAATATAAGAGAGTAATAAAAGCATTGAGTAAAAGAGAGAACTGTATAGATGAGATGATTGCCAGAAGGAAAGACGGATCTGTATTTTATATTCAGTGCTCTGCAAACAGGGTTTTAGATGAACATGGGAAACAGGTCTGTATTATGATTTCATTTGTAGACATAAATGAACTTAAAACTGTGTCACACGAATTAGATGTTCATCGGACAGAGCTGGAGATGCAGAATTTAGAACTCAGAGAAAATCAAAAAAAACTGGAAAAACTCTATGCATCTTATACGGATCTCTATGATTTTGCACCGGTAGGTTACTGTACGCTCGATGACAGAGGGATCATTCGGGAAATCAATATTACAGGAGCTAAAATGCTCGGCATGGAGAAAATACAGATCACAGGCATACCGTTTAATATTTTTATGAGTAATTCCGAAAAATTCTTTTCTCATATGTCTCAATGTAAAAAATGCAAATGTAAAAAATGCAAATGTAAAAAATGCAAATGTAAAAAATGCAATAGAAGGTTAAGGACAGAGGTAAAATTAATAAAAAAAGACAGAAAAGAGATATTTGTGGAACTTCTGAGTATTCCCGTTTATGATGAAGAAAAACAGGAAGTAATGTACAGAACAAGTATTATCGATATCAGTGAAAGAAAAAATGTTGAAAAATTACTCAGGGAAAGTGAAGAAAGGTATAGAAGTCTTGTAGAATTCTCACCTGCAGGAATTTTTATTAATGTAGATAAAAAGGTTGTTTTTTCCAACAGTACCTTTGCAAAACTCATGGGAGCGAAAGCTCCTGAAGACCTCCTGGGTAAAGAGTCAATATTTTTTTCCCACAGCGATTATCACAATGTAATCATGGAAAGAATGGAACAGTTAATTAAAGGACAGATAAATCAATCCCCTCCTCTTGACCAGAAATTTATAAGTCTGGACGGCAGGATTATAGACGTGGAAACAACAGAAAATTCTTTTATGTTTCAGGGTAAACCTGCCATACAGGTTACAGTTCTTGATATTACAGTGAGAAAACAGATAGAAACATCACTGAAGAAAATACAGGAAGAATTTCATGCCATATCAAATATTACTGAAACGTTAAATCTGGAGAAGAAAGCCCTCCAGACAGCTCATCTGGCTTCTCTGGGTGAACTTGCTGCAGGAGTGGCCCATGAAATAAATAACCCTGTAAACAGTATTATCAATTATGCCCAGATAATATTAAATAAAAGTAAAAAAGAAGATAAAGAGAATTATATAGCAGGTGAAATTATAGCAGAAGGAGATCGTATCGCCCATATAGTAAAGAATCTTCTTTCTTTTGCCCGTCATGATAGTAATGAAAAACACCCTGTCAGTGTTAATGAAGTAATGGAAAACACCATATCTCTTATAGACATAAACCTGAAAAAAAACAACATAAAGATGAAGATTACCATACCGGAGGATTTATCTATGATAATTGCCAATCCTGTTGAAATAAGACAGGTATTTTTGAATATTCTGAGTAATGCCCAGTATGCATTGAACAGAAAATATCCGGGAGATGACCCTGAAAAAACAATAGAAATCTCAGGAGAAGAAATAGTTTTAGAAAATAATCCTTATGTGAGAATAAATTTTTGCGATTATGGCTGCGGTATTCCTGAAAATATACAGGATAAAATAAAGAACCCCTTTTTCAGCACAAAACCTCCTGACATAGGCACCGGACTGGGTTTAAGCATAACCTATGGTATCATAGAAAATCATAAAGGAAGATTAACAATAAACAGTCAGGAAGGCAATTTCACCAGAATAACAATTGATTTACCTTCATATGTGGAGAAGAAACCATGACAGCAGGCTCCGGTATAAATTCAGGTAAATACACGGATTACATTTCCTGTCATGACTATGGAGAAAAAATATGAAACCAAAAATTTTAATAGTTGACGATGAAAAGGGTCTGAGATACACTTTCCGGTCCTTTCTTTCAGAAGCCGGTTATGAGGTGAACGATGCCTGTGACTATAATGAGGCATTAAAGAAAATAGAGGAACATGTTTTTGACTTGATATTTGCAGATATAGTACTTGGAGGAAAAACAGGGATTGATTTATTGAAAATAATAAAAGAAAAAAATCTTATCTGTCCTGTTATAATACTCACAGGCTATCCCAATATTAACACTGCAGTGGAAGCTATCAGATCCGGCGCTTTTGATTATTTAACCAAACCCGTCAAAGAAGAGCAAATTATTCATGCAGCCAGAATAGCACTGGAATACAAAAAAATTTTAGAAGAAAAAGAAAGATATCGCACGAATCTTCAGGCAATATTTGCCAGTGTGAAAGACGGAATTATTTCCGTAGATGAAGATTTGAATATTCTGGAATTGAATGAATCGGCAAAAATTATATTCAATCTGCCAGATGATTCCCAAAAGACCTCTTTGAAAAAGCTGCTCAATTACTCAGACACAGAAGACTTTCTGGAAGCTCTCGAAAAGACTGTTAAAACAAAAGAACGGGCCGAATTATACCGTATTGAATGTCATTTAAACCGCAGAGCATTTCAAATAATTACTCTGAATATAACCCCTTTAATAAACATAACCGATGAAGCTGGAGGAGCGGTTATTGTAATAAAGGATGAAACAGAACTTGTACTGACAGAAAGGAAACTTCAGGAAAGAGGCCAGTATCATAATATTATAGGGAAAAGTAAAAAAATGGAGGAACTTTATTCTCTTCTGGAAAAACTTGCCACTGTGCCATCCACGGTAATAATCACAGGAGAAAGCGGTACAGGGAAAGAACTCATTGCAGAAGCACTCCATCATAAAGGCAACAGGAAAAATAATCCTCTTATGAAGGTAAACTGTGCAGCTCTGCCGGAAAACCTTCTGGAAAGCGAGCTTTTCGGTCATGTAAAAGGATCTTTTACAGGGGCAATTAAAGATAAAAAAGGATGGTTTGAAAAAGCCGATAAAGGGACTATATTTCTGGATGAAATAAGCGATATAACACCTGCACTGCAATTGCGTTTATTAAGAGTAATTCAGGAAAAAGAAATTGTGCCTGTAGGCTCTACAGAAACGATACATGTTGATGTCCGGGTTATAGTATCAACAAATCAGGATATAGAAAAAAAAGTCAGAGAAGGAACCTTCAGAGAGGATCTCTATTATCGTCTCAGGGTAATGGAGGTTAAACTGCCGCCGTTAAGAGAAAGACGGGAAGATATAAATCTCCTGGTAGAACATTTCATCAAAAGATTCAACAGGGAATTTAATAAAAATATTACAGGCATTTCACAGAATGTACAGAAAAAATTTATGACCTATCACTGGCCCGGTAATATCAGAGAACTTGAACATACCATAGAACATGCTTTTATTCTGAC
>DAIOEN010000106.1:0-24439 GCA_036746235.1 Vulcanimicrobiota bacterium
GATTTCTCAGGCCTTTTTCATATTCATATATGTGATGAAGAAATATTGTTATATCGGAATGAATTTTTTCATAATCTCTGGCTCTGTCCGGCACAAATCCTCCTGATATAAAAGATATTAGATTATTGGAAATTTCTTCATAGGAGTAAATCTTGCTTATTGTTGACATTATAATTCCGCCTTTCTTTATTTTGATACTGAGTCTCAATAGTATGTTAAAAAAAATATTATTCTATTCCTATAAGCTTCCCTCCCTGATATATAAAAAATGATATTATCCAGGCTATGGCAGTAGTATAACATATGATAAATAAAGTATATTTTATGCCTGTTTCTCTGTATATTACCGATATGGCCGACATACATGGCATATAAAGCAGAACAAATAATAACAGGGATAGAGCTTTCAAAGGAGAGAAATTACTATCTTTCTTTATGGATTCTTTAAGAGAAATGGAGTTTTCGTCTGTGTCCTTCAGATTATATATAGTTCCGAGAGTAGATACTACTACTTCTTTTGCGGCAAAGCCGGATACAATAGCCACTCCTGATTTCCAGTCCAGTCCGATAGGTCTTAGTAAAGGTTCCAGTAATTTACCAGTCTGACCTGCATAACTTCCTTCCAGCATGTTACCTTTTCCGGTTGTCGGAAAGGTTGTGATAAACCATATAATAACGGAAAACATAAGTATAAAGGTACCTGCTTTTTGAATATAATGTTTTGCCCTGTCCCAGGTATGAATAAAAAGATTTTTTAGTGTTGGTATTCTGTAAGGAGGAAGTTCCATTATGAAAAAAGATGTTTCTTCAGGAAAAAGATATTTTGAGAAAATTTTAGCCATAATTACAGATATTATGACACCTGCAAAATAGATGGAGAACATTATAGTTCCTGCCATATTAGCAGAGAAAAAAGCTGATATGAATAATGAATATACAGGTAATTTTGCACTGCAGCTTATAAAAGGTAGTATAAATATTGTAACGAGCCGGTTTTTTTTGCCGTCAAGGGTTCTTGTTGCCATAACTGCAGGCACTGTACAGCCGAAACCGACAATAAGAGGTATAAAAGCCTTTCCGTGTATACCTATTTTATACATTATTCTGTCTGTAATAAAAGCTATTCTGGCCATATATCCCGTATCTTCCAGAAGAGCTATGGCAAAAAATAATATTATTATATTTGGAAGAAAGACCATTACATTCCCGACACCACCAATTATACCGTCTATAAAAAGTGATTTCAGTAAATTGTCTTTTAATAGATAAGCCATGCCGCTACCTGTTAAGGTAATAAGTTTTTCAATCCACCCCACAGGATAACTTCCTACTGTGAATGTAATATGAAACATCAGCCACATAGATATTATGAAAACAGGGATTCCGAAAAATTTATTTGTCAGTACATTATCTATTTTTTCTGTCAGTGATGTTTTGTCCGTTTCCGGAGGGTTCAGATTGTTTTCCAGAAGTTTATTTATGAATTTATATCTTTCTTCAGATATTATATATTCGACTTCTTTACCATAAAGATTTTTTAGATATTTTCTGCTTTCTTCCGATACTTTTATTAATTCTTCATGAACTTCAAGTCTTTTTATTATGTCTTTATCATGTTCAAGGAGTTTTATGGAAAGCCATCGTGAAGAGTATTTTTCCGGAATTTCCTCTTCTGTTATAAAAGATGCCAGTTTCTCTATTTCTTTTTCCAGTTCTTCCGAATAGAGAGGTACCTTTTTATTATATACTGGAGTGCTTATCTGTTTTTTTAACTCTTCTATACCTTGCGATTTGCTTGCTACAGTTCTTATAACAGGTACTGAGAGAGCACGGGAAATTGAAGACACATCAATTTTATATCCCTGAGATTCTACTTCATCCATCATATTAAATGATAATATAACAGGTCTGCCTGTTTCTATAATTTGAATTGCAAGATACAGATTTCTTTCCAGATTTGAAGTATCTATTACATCTACGATTATATCGGCATTTCCATTTATTATAAAATCTCGCGCTACACGTTCTTCAGGAGAAAAATCTGTTAAACTGTATGTCCCCGGTAGATCAACTATTTTTATTTCCATACCGTTATATTTGCATAACCCTTCTTTTTTTTCTACTGTAACGCCAGGGTAATTGCCTACATGCTGCCGTGAACCTGTAAGAACATTAAAAAGAGTTGTCTTCCCTGAATTTGGATTACCTGTGAGAGCAACAGTCAGATTTTTTTTATTTTTCTTATTATGGTTTTCTGCAGAATCACATATCTTTTCATCTATATATAAGCACTTATTCATAAATAATCACCTTTATATTTATTCTTCTATTATCTGTTAGAACTCTAATATATTTGTTAACGTCTGGTCTCTAAAGGTTGCTTTGCTATGTCAGGTTTAACGGTTATTTTTTCTAAATTTAAGTTGACTGTAAGATGTATCTCTGTCTTACACAGACAGTTATCTCCGCATTTACAGGGTTCTCCGCCATTACACAAACATTTACTCATAAATTAATCACCTCCTCTTCGATTTTTACCATTGAAGCTTCTGATTTTCTAAGAGAAAGAAGATAATTCTTTAATTTAAATTCCAGAGGATCGCCGAGAGGAGCTTCTTTTATCATCTCTACCGCAGTGCCGGGAGTTAGACCCATATCGAGTAATCTTCTGTGTATATGTACATGATTATTACATATTATTTCTTTCACTATACCTTTTTCGCGTTTTTTTAAATCTGTTAATGTTTTCATGATTTTTACTTACTCCTTAAATTTATTTTTACTTCCAGCAGAATCCAGTGTGTAATTAATTATAAAAAAAGCTGTTATAGATAAATTATAAATAATTTTTCTAACTGTGAGATCATTAATTGTGGTTTATATAAAGGACAGAGGAGGAGCTCTTGTGGATGAGAGTATTTTCTCTGGAGACAGTTTATTAAAAATAAAAGTAATATTTAAAATTTTCAAAATTTTATGGGAGAAGAAAATTGTAAATATGAACATAGCCAGGGAAGAAAAAGCATTTTCCCACTGGCAGAAGGGGCATTTATTTTCGTCTGTAAATCCTCCATGTTTATGAAAAGGTGCATGCAACGGAATGATAATCAGTAATAATAAAAGGAGAAGAGTAATTTTTATTTTCAACATTTACTGTCACACACCCCCATTACTTCTACTATATGGTTCTGATGGATAAAGTTATTTTTTTTACAGATATCTTCCAGGAATTTATGTAAATCAGGATCTTCAAATTCGGTAATTTTGTTGCATTTCGTGCAGATTAGATGGTGGTGAGGAGTATGTTCGTAAATATGTTCATAATAGACCTGTCCCTTATCGTCAAAGAATTTCTGTATCAGTTCTGCGTCTATCATCTGATTGAGTATTCTGAATAAAGTAGCTCTTGATATATTGTTTTTCTCAGCTTCTTTACGAATATCATCAAGTTTCAGATGACTGTGAACACTGAAAAGATAATCAAATATTATCTTTCTTGCTTCCGTAAGTCTCTGATTTTTAGACTTTAGATAAGTATCGTATTTTTTTTCAGGAGTTAACATAATTTTGATACCTGGTCTCATTATTTTTCTTAATTATAACAGTTAAAAAATATTTGTCAAGTTTTATGGAAAAAATTCTTTAAAAAAGAGGAACTTCTGTGGTATGAGCAAATTATATTATATAAATTATATTTTATCTATAAATGAACATTCCGGGATTTTTATGCAGAAGAAAATAATTGCCTTTGCAGTATTAATATTATTTCTAGTAATTCCTCTTCATATTCATTTTCATATTCATTATGATACAGACGGCCATGGCTGTATTTTCTGCCAGTGGGAACAGTATTTCTCCGGTCTTAGTGTTTTTATTTTCTCTGTATATTTCTTTTTTACAGTTCTTTTATCGGTAATTTACAGATACAGTTATTTTTATTGTTTTCTCCCCACCGGTTTTAACTCCATAAGAGCACCTCCTGAAGTCATTTCTTATAGCCAGATACAGTAAGTCAGTATTGTTCATAATATTACATTATGGGTAATATGTTGCTTTACATGTATTTTATAATAACAGGCATTGTTCACAACGGCGTATGAGAATCTGTTCCTTTCGTTACACATTAAGATTCTCATATAATCCTTACATAATTCACGCGTCACGCGTCACGCGTCACGCATCACGAAAGAAGTGACTTTATTTGGAATTTGTATCTAATTTTACTGTTATATTAATCAGTATAATATTGGAAGCTCTTCCTTTTATTTTACTCGGTTCTCTTGCTTCCGGAATTATAGAGGTTTTTGTTTCCGAACAGTTTATATGCAGAATATTAAGCCGCAGAGGATATATATCAATGATTCTTGCGTCATTTACAGGTCTGGTTTTACCTGTATGTGAATGTACCACTGTTCCTGTAGCAAGGAGGCTTATAGTTAAAGGTGTTCCTTTCTATGCAGTAGTTACTTTTATGGTTGCAGTGCCACAGATAAATCTTCTGACTATTTTTTCTACCTCTATAGCTTTCTCATATAATATAAAAATAATACTTATAAGAATATTAACAGGTTTTCTTATATCCTTAGCAGCAGGTATTCTGTCTGTATTTATCTTTAAAGAAAGAGGTAAAGAGCTTTATATTGAAGGTAAAGAGGAAAATTGCTCTGTAAGCCATGAGCCTGAAAAAATTATTTCTTTATGGAAAAAAATCGGCAAACTTATGGAAGCCACAATCGATGATTTTTTTTATATAGGTTTTTATTTTCTTACAGGTGCTTTCTGTGCTGCTGCTGTGCAGACATTTTTCCCGAAACAAATCCTTTCCGATATGGCTTCAGGTGAGATTTTGTCCATAGTTTTGATGATGGCTGCCTCTTATCTTCTGTGCCTCTGTTCAGAGGCAAATGCTTTTATTGCAAAGAGCTTTGCCAGGCAGTTTCCTTTAGGATCGGTTATGGCTTTTATGCTCTTCGGCCCCATGATGGATTTAAGAATTACCTTTATGCTTCTGGGAGCATTAAGAAAAAGAGTGGTTGTAAAATTAATGTTATTAATAATCAGTCTTAATTTTATTGCTGCTCTCATAATTAATTTTTTATTTAAGAGGTGATATGATTGACTGTTATAGATAAAGAGTTTTCCCGGCTAATTGTACTTTCACTTGTCATACTCGGTATATTGAATCTTTTTATAGGTGAAACAATAGGCAAACTTGTTCATCCGAGAATGTATCCTTTTACTGTTTTTACACTTATATTTATCAGTATTATGTTTATTTATCAGGCTTTAAGTATGGGGAAAGGCAAAGCAGTTTCCAGGTTTAATCCGAAAATAATAATATTTTTTATTCCTCTTATACTTGCGACATTTTTTGGGGTGACCTCCCTGGGTTCAGGTGTTGCATCAAACAGGGGCATGGCATCAGGTTTTTTCGGCGGTGCAGGTAAGGGTAACAGACAGCTTGTTGAAAGGTGTAAAATAAACGGCACTATTGTATTCAATGAAAGTGATTATTTTAACCTTTCGGAAGAATTGCTTGATAATATAAAATCTTATGACGGAGAAAAAATTGAAATAAAGGGTTTTGTATTTAAAATGAATGATTTCGGCGAGAATCAGATAGGTCTCGGAAGGATTGGCATATGGTGCTGCCTTGCAGATTCTATTATGTTCAGCTTTATCTGTGAATCTCATGAAGCCAGGAATTTTTCCGTAAATGATTGGATACTTGTAGAAGGCGTATTGAAGGCCGGAACCTATAAAAACTCGGCAGTGCCTTTTATTAAAGTGACATCTATAAAGAAGGTAACTCAGCCGGAAAATCCTTATGTTTATTTAAAATTATAAATTATCAGGAGGACAATAATGAAGATATGCACATTTATATGTTTGATAATTATTTTTTTCTCTGCTGTCTGTTTCTGTCAGGATATTAATAATATTGGTGATCCGAATTCACAGAAACAGTCCGACAGTGACGATTTGCAGGTAAAAAGAAGGGATGATTATGTGAAAATGTCCCTCTTACTTGAAGTTACTGAACAGCCCTGGAGACATCCTGAAAGGGTAAAGTATTTATGGATGAGAAATATATATATAGGTATGATTGGTCTTTTTTTGATAGCTCTTCGTCCAAGGATTAATAAATATATTCACTGTGGAGGTAAGGTGAAAATTATTGAATTGTGACTTTTTCTGACGCGTAACATTACAGGCTACGCGTCAGATGGCATAACTTAAAGTGCCTTCATAAAGGCTGCCAGGTCGGTTTTTTCCTCTTCAGTCAATTTTGTTTCAAGAATCAGGTTGAAGAATTCCACTGTATCTTCAATGGTAAGGAGTCTGCCGTCATGAAGATAGGGCGGGGAATCTTTAATACCTCTGAGAGGAAAGGTTTTTATCGGGCCGTCCGATGAAGCATATCTGCCGTTAATCATAACGGGTTTATAGAAACGTTCTGCTTTCAGATTATGCATCAGATTATCCGTATAATACGGGCCGGGATGACATATTGAACACTGGCCTTTTCCGTAAAAGATTTCCTGACCTTTTAATTCCGATTCTGTAGCTTTTTTAGGGTCAAGTTTACCTAAAATATTAAGTTTCGGTGCAGGCGGAAAATCCATGAGTTCTATAAATTCCGACATGGCATGAACCTGATGGCCTCTATCCAGTATATTAAGTCCTTTTTTTGCAGCTATTACCGGATCTCCGTCAAAATAGGCTGCTCTCTGTTCAAATTCTACGAAATCTTCCACAGTTTTCAGGCCTCTCTGAGAACCTAAAAGCTGCTGAATATTGAGGCCTCTCAGTGTGGGAGTGTCCAGTCTGTGGCGGAATTCCTGGGGACGAATGTCTCCGACCAGATGGGTTGTGCCGTTTGTATGGCCGTTTACATGACAGTCAAAACATGTTACTCCGAAACTGGGTTTTTCCGATCTTCTGTCTTCTGTTGCATTGAACTGTTGCTGTGGGAAAGGGCTTACAAGCAGTCTGAGACCTTCAAGCTGTTTCGGATTGAGAGTTCCGTTGAATAATTTGAAGTAATTATCCAGTGTTATAACCTGTCCCTGTGATACATCGCCTAAATCAGGTCTTGTGGTAAGATATATAGCAGGAGGAAATTCAGGCATAAATTGATCGGGAATGTCAAAATCCAGGTCAAATCTTGTAAGATCACGGCCATCCTGTTTTTTCATTTCATTAATATGATATTGAGGGAATAACATGCCCCCTTCTTTATGATTCGGATGGGGCAGGGGATAGAAACCTGCGGGAAATATTCCTTTTTCCTTTATTTCTTCAGGAGTCATTTTAGAAAGCATATCCCATGTAATTCCTTCAGGAAGTTTGACCCTTACACCTTTTTGAAGGGCTTTACCTCTTGACATTGTAACAGTTTTGTCTGGAATATCACTTAAATTATAACGTTGATTAAGTAATTCCATGTGTTTTTTCATTATGTCTGGCTTTTCTGCTTTCATTCTCTCCATAGTGGTAGTGAAATCTTCCTTTATCACTACAGGAGAGTAACTTGAATTGACTTCTTCTGCATAGTTTGCAGCAAGGAAAACAAATACCAGAATTACCGCAAACAGTAAAACCCCTTTTACATTTGTCTTCTTCATTTTCCGTCTCCTCTCTTTCCTTATTTTTTTCTGTGGTTTTTTAAAGTGTCCCTCCTTTCTATCTTTCCATTATGTCAGAACCTGCAGACTTATTTTCTTTTTTCGAAAGACAGTCCCTGCAGATTCCTCTTATTTCCGTGAATTTTCCGTCAATAATACCCCATTCTTTAACTTCTTTCGGCAGGTCTATACTGTAAAATTCGGGCCAGTAAAAATCCCAGAGCTTTTTACATTTAATGCATAACATATGATGATGAAGTTCCGTATTGGGATCAAAACGGGCTTTCTCGCAGAGTATATGAACTCTGGATATGAGACCCCATGCGTAAAAAGTATTCAGAGTTCTGTACACTGTGTCTATTGAAATAGTAGGCATATTCTCTTTGACTCTGTTATATATATCTTCTACAGAAGGGTGATCTGTTGATTTAAGAATCTCACGAAAAATTTCCACTTTTTGATAGGTAAGTTTTACGCCATGATCATTACAATTTTTTTTGAGCACTTCCAGTTTATCCATTGATTACTCTTTTCATCATTAAAAAATATGATACAGAAAAAGTGAAAAGTGAAAAGTGAAAAGTGAATGTTAAGGTATGTCTTATTCTATTCACCTCTCACTATTCACGTTCTTACAAATAAAAAATTAATATGTGCCTTCTGCCGTAGCTTTCGCCCTTTCTTCATTACTCATAGAAGCAAGCTTTTCTACTTCTCTTATATCCAGATTAAGCACATCTGCCACCTTTTTCCCGTAATCTCTGTGTGCTCTGTAGAAGATGGATGCCTGACGCATCTGAAGTCGTTTCTGAGCTTTACAGAGATGAGACGTTATATTATAGATCAGATGTTCTCTGTCTGTGTCTGTCATCACCCTGCTGTAAAGTTCCCCTGCCTGGATAAAATCATCATTTCTGTGTTTTAAATCGTGTCGTCCTGCCCAGCCGGTTATATCAAACATGGGTTCCCCTTTATCAGGGTCAGGAGACTGTCCTCCGAAACTATTTGGCCAGTAGTTCGGCCCTGAACCGCCATTATTATCGGTACGCATGGTTCCGTCTCTCTGATAGCTTTTTTCAGGAGCAAATTTCGGTGCATTGACGGGAATTAAATGGTAATTGGGGCCGAGTCTGTGAACATGGGTATCGTGATAGGAAAAAACTCTTCCCTGAAGCATTCTGTCAGGAGAAAGGGCAATACCGGGCACTACATTGCCGGGGCAGAAAGCCGACTGTTCCACTTCTGCGAAATAATTTACCGGATTACGGTTTAATACAAGTTTCCCGACCTTTACAGGAGGAACATCTTTATGGGGCCAGATTTTTGTTATATCAAAGATATCCCACGGGAAATCTTTTGCCTGTTCCTGTGTCATAATCTGCATTTCGAGAGTCCATGAAGGGTATTCTCCGCGTTTGATGGCTTCATAAAGGTCTCTTGTAGCATGATCGGGATCTGAACCGGAGAGTTTTTCTGATTCCTGAGCAGTCAGATTTTTAATACCCTGATCTGTTTTCAGATGATATTTAACCCAGAAATACTCGCCTTTTTCATTATACCATTTAAATGTGTGGCTGCTGTAACCGTTTGTATGCCGGTATGTAGCAGGAGTACCTCTGTCGGAAAACAGTATTGTAACCTGATGAATTGACTCGGGAGTAAGAGAAAGGAAATCCCAGAACATATCAGGATCGGGAAGATTTGTCACGGGATTTCTTTTCTGTGTATGTATGAAATCGGGAAATTTAATGGGATCGCGAATAAAAAATACAGGAGTATTATTACCTACAAGGTCGTAATTTCCTTCTTCAGTATAGAATTTTACGGCAAATCCCCGGGGATCTCTTGCTGCATCGGCAGAACCTTTCTCGCCTCCTACAGTGGAAAACCTGACAAATACTTCTGTCTTTTTTCCTGTTTCGGAAAGGAAATGAGCTTTAGTATAAGAGGTAACATCTGCCGTAACCTCAAAATATCCGTACGCTCCGGCACCTTTTGCATGAACGACCCTTTCCGGAATACGTTCCCTGTCAAAATGAGAAAGTTTTTCAAGAAGATGTATGTCCTGTAAAAGAATCGGGCCATTTTCTCCTGCAGTCATACTGTTCTGATCACCTGATACCGGTATGCCGAAGGCTGTGGTAAGAGTATTTTTTTTCATTTTTATATTCCTCCTCTTTCTATTAACATTTAACTGACGTAAATCAGTAATAAGATACCGTTTTACCTGATACGCTTATTGTATGAATTACCAGTTTTCACCGAGAAGTTCAAAATATGACTGAGGGTGTGCACATGCAGGGCATGACTGTGGAGCTTCATCTCCTTCATGGAGATAACCGCAGTTAAGACACCTCCATACAACAGGTTTATCTTTTTTAAATACTTTGTTCTCTTTTACATTTTTAAGTAAATCATTATACCGTTTTTCATGCTGTTTTTCCGCTACTGCTATAAATTCAAATACCTTTGCTATTACGTCAAATCCTTCTTCCTTCGCTACTTTTGCAAAATCCGGATACATACTTGACCATTCATGATGTTCGCCGCCTGCTGCCGCTGCCAGGTTTTCTTCTGTTGTTCCTATTACGCCGGCAGGGAATGCTGCTACTATTTCGACATCTCCTCCTTCAAGGAATTTGAAGAATCTCTTTGCATGTTCTTTTTCCTGATTTGCTGTTTCTTCAAATACGGCGGAAATCTGCATGAAACCTTCCTGTTTTGCTTTACCTGCAAAATAGGTATAGCGGTTTCTTGCCTGAGATTCACCTGCAAAAGCTGTCAGTAGATTTTTCTCTGTTTTTGTACCCTTCAGACTTTTCACTTAATAAACCACTCCTTTAAATAATAATTTTTCTTAGATAAGAATTATTCTTATTTAAGATTATAACATAAGTGATTAATAAGTCAAGTTTTGGAAATTTTTTTTAATCTATTTTTTTATCTGGTAATGGTATATAATATATAAATATTTTAATGAATTTGGAGGTAATGGAAATGGATAAAGTGGTTTTAAAAATTTTTGTAGTGGTAATGTTTGTATTACTGGTGTCATTAAACATTTCTGCTGCTGAAGAGTGGAAACCTGTATGGTCAGATGAATTTGATTATGAAGGTTTACCTGATGAAAGTAAATGGAATTATGATACAAGAGGTAATTCTTATGGATGGGGAAACAATGAAGCACAGTGGTATACGGAATTCAAAAAAGAAAATGCTTATGTAAGCAATGGTACCTTGAAAATTACTGCGGTAAAGGAATCGGTAGAGGGAAAAAATTATTCTTCTGCAAGACTTACCAGCAAAGGTAACTGGAAATACTGTAAAATAGAAGTTAAGGCAAAAGTTCCTGCAGGAAGAGGAACATGGCCTGCCATATGGATGATGTCTACGGGAAATGAATACGGAACCTGGCCTGACAGCGGAGAAATAGATATTATGGAACAGGTAGGATATAATCCGGAGTTTATTCTCTCAAGCACCCATACCAATAAATATAACCATGTAAAAGGAACTCAGAAATCAGGAGAATATCATTGTCCTGATGCGACTTCGGAATTTCATGTTTACGGTGTTGAATGGGAAGAAAATCAATACAGAGTCTATATAGACGGAATCCATTATTATACCTATGATAATGACGGTACCGGGTGGCAGTCATGGCCTTTTGATAAACCTTTTTATCTCATATTGAATCTGGCTATAGGAGGAAACTGGGGTGGCAAAGAAGGTATAGACGACTCTCTGTTTCCGCAGGTATTTGAAATAGATTATGTAAGGGTTTACCAGAAAGAATAATATATGCCTGCCAGGAATGACAATCTGATTGCTACAGATAAAATTTTTTACTGAAGCCGAGTCGAGATCATAAAAAGTTTACATTTTTTTAACATTTTCCCCGTTGTTTTTAGCTGATAAAGAGATATAATTAAACTTAAATTAATATGGGAGGTATTATAATTATGAGAATTGATGGTAGTTTACCTATAACAACAATAAAGCAGGAATTGCCAAATTGTACAAAATTAGATGAAACAGTTAAGGAACCTGCAGACAGTGTAATTCTTTCTTCCAATGTTGAATACAGTAAGATTGGTCAGCTCCTGGCAAAGACAACTTTTGATTCAGGTGTTAATGTTGATACTGCACCGGAACAGAGAAAAATACAGAGAGAGGGACTGGCTTCTATAGTTTCAAATACCAGCACGACAGAAGATGAGAAGACCCTTTCTACACTGGGAATAACCATGGGAGATCATCATATGTATGATGTAAGTGCCGCAAGGGCCAGAAATATTGTTTTAAGTACTATAAGTGGTGGCATAAGTGGCCCTATCGGTTCTGTTGTCGCGAATTTGACCATGAATGCAGGAGGTAAGATGGAGGATGCATCGGAACAGAGACAGGTTCAGAGAGATGGCCTTCAGGTTATAGCGGCAAATGCGAAAACATCACAGGAAGAAAAAACCCTTGCCAGCCTTGGAGTGGAATTTGGGGATTCCAGGATGTATGATGTAAGCGCTGCACGGGCCAGAAACATTGTTTTAAAGACTATAAGCGGAGGTATATCAGGTCCCATCGGTTACGTTATCGCGACAGTAACCAGCGAGGCAGGAGGTAAGATGGAAGATGCACCGGAACAGAGAGCTCTTCAGAGACAGGGATTGAAAGCTATAATCGCAAATCCCGGTGTTTCAAAAGAAACAAAAGCTATTGCAGAGCTGGGAGTGACATTTGGTGACTCCAGAATGTATGATGTAAGTGCCGCAAGGGCCAGAAATGTAATTTTATCTGCTATTAAAAATGGTATAGAGGGCTCTATCGGTTCTGTTATAGCTAAAGTAACTTATGATGCAGGAGTTAAAATGGAGGACGCACAGGAACAGAGAGCTCTTCAGAGACAGGGCTTTGAAGCTATAATTGCAAATCCTGACACAACGGAAGAACAGAAGCTTCTGGCAAAACAGGGAATAGAAGTGGGAAATAATGATATGTATGATTCCAGTGCCGCAAAGGCCAGGAATGTAATTTTACAGGCAATTATTGACGGTAAATAATAAATAATTATTAATATAAATATAAAAAAGGCTGCTTTCAGGGGCAGTCTTTTTTATATACAGCGGGCTGCAGATGCTATTACCTCCAGTCTCCTGTCAACACAAAAGGAGCCCAGAAGAATGGGTGTGGATATTTTTTCATTATATCTATCTGGGCGAGCCTTAAAGCCTCTGATTTGTTATTACCTTTCAGATAGTAATAAAACCTCTCCATCAATTCTGATGTAGAAACATCGGAAACATCCCATAAACTTGCACATATTGTCGGTGTTCCCGCATAAATAAAAGCTCTGGACAATCCAACCAGTTCATCCCCTTCTTCGCAAATACCTGTTTTACAGGCACTCAGTGTGACAAGATATGCCCTGAGCTCCACGTTAAATATCTCATAAACAGGTAAGGTTTTATCGGAAAAGACCAGAGAAGAAAACATGGGTGAAGAAGAATCCAGTGTGGCATGTGTTGCAAAATGTAAAATGTCGAATTCTCTGCCTTTTTTATATAATATATCTGTATTCATATTCTTGCCTTTATAAATTTCTTTTCTTGAATATAATTTACTTATGGAATTTACTTCCCGTTCTGTGCCCGGAAGTGGAGCAAAACCTTCAATCTTTAAATTTCCCAGTTCAAATGCGAGTAATGTATCCTTTGCCATTCTGTTCTTATCTTTACAGTATTTAAGGACACCGGCAGAGGGAAGATAGGTTATTTCATATTTTTCTGCAAGACTTTTCCCGGATTCATCTATGAAGACCTGAAAGGGAAGATAATGAAGAAATTTATGAGGCGCTATGAGGAGTCTTTTTTTGCCTTTAATGTGTTTTTCCGCATCTTTAAATAACATACTGTAAAGTTTTTTTCCTTCGTCCTGCCATTTATTATTTTTTAATTTTTCAGCCGTCATATGTTCACAGTTATGATACCGATACTGTCTGACAGAGTTTTTTATTTCCTCCTCATTGTAAGGTATAATAACGATTTTAAATATTTCATTACCTGTTATCCATATATAACTTCTTTTTTTACCGAGAAAATATTCTATTATCACACTGTCTTTATCAGGTATTTTTCTTATATCTTTCAGAGAAACGGGGCTGACGCTTATTAAACTTGCATATTCGGGATTTTTCAGTTTTATCTCTTCCAGTATCTGTTCATATTCATATTTTAGAGCTTTGAGTTCTTCTTCTTTGATCTTATCATCTTTATTGTTTTCTTTTGCCTGTCTTATAGACTGTGAAAGATATTGTATCCTTCTGCACAGTTCCTCTTCTTTCCCTGCCAGTTCAGGCTCTATTCCATGCGTTATATTTACTTTTTGATTGGCAATTATATCCAGAAATGATCTGGCCCTGGCCTGTTCATTACAGTTAAACCCGTCTTCATATCTCCCCAGGCTTATAAAAAGATCTATTGCTTTTTCATAAGTCTCTATATTATCTTTCATAAAATCTCTTTTAAATTCTTCTACCTTCATTTCGTTCCTGATCCCCTCTATTACCTCTATGGATTTAAGGTAGAAATGAAGTGCTTTTTCCTTCTGTCCTGTCTGTTCATATATATCTCCTGCTTTCCTGTAATAGGTTAACCTGTTTATAGAATTTATTTCTTCCGCTATTTTAATGGCTTTCATATAAAATGTCAGGGATTCTTCGTACTGTTTTTGATTGAAGAAAAATTTTCCGAGATTGGTGTAAGCAAGTGCCGTAAGCTGCCTGTTGCCGGTTTCTTTTGCAATGTTGAGTGCTTTATTCAGACAGGCCAGAGCCTTCTCTTTATATCCTTTTTTTTCATAGATCCTGCCGAGATGTCCGTAATTCAGTCCTGTTTCATAGTAGAAAGACTGTCCTTTATTTTTACATAAGTCTTCAAGAATTTGCAAGGTTTTTTCAAGATATTCTATTGCTTTATCCGTATCCCCTTTTGTTTCCATGGCCATAGCCATATCCTTTATACAGACACTTCTGTAATAATCTTTCAGAAAAGCCATACCTATATATTCCACTTTCCCGAGGGCTATCTCATAATATTTCAAAGCTTTATCAGGATCGTCCATCTGGTAGAGATAAAAATTCCCTGTCATAAGGTAATTCAGAATAACAGTATCTATATTCATATTTTCTATCTTTATGGCCTCGATATAGTATTTCAATGCATTGTCCTTCTGGCCTATGAATTTATATATATTGGCTGTTTCACGACATGCTTCTCCTTTCTCTGTATTTTCTTCCGGTGGAATGATTTGAATATATTTCCGGTACACTTTTATGGCTTCTTCGTATTTCCCCATAGATTTGTAAAGAGCTGCAAGGGAAACATAGTAATTTAAGAGTAATTTTTCTTTTGTGTCATAGTGATTGTATCTGATAAAGCCGTCTTCTTTACCGGAACATATACGTTCAGGTTGTAATCTTTCTATTAACTGTCTCTTTGTTTCAAGATATTCTGAAGCTTTTTTGAGTAAACCGTCGAACTGGCACATTTCGAACATAGTCTGATAACAGGAGCATATACTGATTGTATCTCTCTGCTGCTCATACAGTTTTATAGCTGTCTCCATATTGTTTATGCAATTATTACTGTCATAGAGATCTCTGTAAATCTCACCTTTTAATCTGTAGCAGTCACCTTCATAAAGGCTGTCTCCCGTTTCTCTGAGAATTTTGATTGCTTTATCAAGGAATAGAAAAGCTTCTTCTGTTTTGCCGAAATGATAATAAAAATTCATAGCCTTGTAATAATAACAGATACCTTCTCCTTTCCTGTTCCCTTTCTCTTTAAATATTACAAGTGCCTGTTCCAGTTCAGGAGATTTCTCGTTCTTTTTCTTATCCAGAGCAAATTTATATTTATATATAAGAGCCCTGGCAAGACTGATTTTATCTCCTTTAATTTCTGCCGATTCTACGGCAATCTCTATAAATTGTTCGCTCTTTTCCGAGGATAAATCTTTTAAATTTATAGATCTGTGTGCTTTCCATATCAGTTCAGTTATAAAATAAGAGTCAATTTTATCTCTGTTATCTTCAAGTAATTTTTTTCTTTCTTCAGAGGAAGAAGATTTTTCAAGTATTGTAATTAAATCTTCCCGGCTTATCTGACCGGCAGATACAGGGGAGATGTGAGCTTTCCAGCATGAACACTCGGAGGCGAAGAGTAAAATTATTAAGAGACCTGGAATAATCAATACTTTAGAAATAATCTTTTTTATGCGAAATATATTTATTATATCCTTCATAAATTTATATTATAGCTGACTTTAACTTCTGTCACAATTCTTTTATAAAATGTTTTGTTATTATAGATAATTTTTCTTGCTCTATAGCAAGAATTTTATTATAATTTACGTATATCTGAGTAATGGTATCTTTTATATCATGAGGTAACGTTATGTATATATAGGAGGAGAGGTTATGAAAAAAGTTACACTGTTCGTGTTCTTTGGTATCTGTTGTCTGATAAGTATATATATTTTACGGGGTGCGGTGCATTATTAACTATGGCTTTACAGGCCTTATTGGGATCATCAGTGGGAATAGTAGCTGTACCTGCCATAGCTGTTAACACTCGTATGAATGAAAGTCAGGCTGCTTCTGGGAATGCATTGTCAGGCATGATAGTATTACCAGATAAGAGTAATATTCCTGATGGTTATGTACCTGCTTCAGGAGCAAAGGTATATATAACGGATCTGGCACTTGAAGTATCGACAGATGTTAATGGCAGATTTGAATTCAATAAAGTTCCTGTAGGAGAGTATCCGTTAAAAGTAGAGTATACTACAACGACTGATACGACCTATACATCGATTCAGCAACCTGTAGTAGTAAGCGACCCCAATTTAGCTACAGATCATTTTACCGGTTTCAAGATATTGCCGGAAGGTGAAATGGTATTATCCTTAAGAAAGGGAATACAGCAGGTTCCAAAGGCTACGTTCTTCTTCAGCACCTATGGTCTGGATCCGAATGGTATAGTTATAGCGCCTCCTGCCACATGGTCTGTTAACAGTCCGAACACAAATACTGTGATAGATAGTTCCGGTGTGTTCACCAGCACGGAAGCAGGGACATATAAGGTGACAGCTACAACGTCAAATGGGAGTGCTTCTGCAACTGTTGTAGTATTGGATGGTGTGATAAATATAAAGGGTCATATAAAGGATACCGGTGGAAATGCTTTATCAGGGGCAACGGTAAGTGTTAAATCAACTAATTTATATAACAAAAGTGATACAAATGGATATTATCAGATAATAGGAGTGCCTGCTTCAGACACTGTAACACTGGTGGTAACCAGTCCGTCCGGAATAGTTGTTGAGCAGGTTGTAAATGTCGGAGGTCTGACAGATGTGACAGTAGATATAAATATATCAAATAATCCTACTGTGAAGCCATCACCAGGGCTTACCCCTACTCCTGGAGGTTTAACACCAACTGTCACACCAACCGGAACACCTTCAGGAAGTTCAACACCAACCGGAACACCTACTTCCTCTGTTCCTGCTCCTTCAATGGTTTCTATAGCCGGCGGAACCTTTAATATGGGGAGTAATGTTAATGCCCTTAATAAACCGGTTCACAGTGTTACTGTAAGTTCTTTTTATATGGGTACATATCAGGTGACAACTACAGACTATTGCAGATTTTTAAATTCCCAGGGAAATCAGACAGAAGGCGGTGTTACATGGATATCGACAGGCCCGTATGCTATAACTGGTGGCCCAGATCCGGGAACTTTTACTGTGACATCCGGTTATGAAAATGTGCCTGTAAGCTGTGTAAGCTGGTACGGAGCAGTGGCATATTGTAACTGGATGAGCAGCCAGTTCGGATTACAGCAATGTTACGGCCCATATAGCTCTGATGGTTCTCAGAGATGGGGAAGTAACGCAGTTAACTTCCATAGAGAATATAACGGTTATCGCCTTCCTACAGAAGCTGAAAACGAATATGCCTGCCGTGCCGGTAGTACAACTGAATATTTCTGGGGGCAGGCTTATGACCCTAATACCGGTCTGCCATGTGACCCCAATACCGGAATTGACGACCCTAATACTATAAATAATTATTGCTGGTATAAAGGTGATTCTGCAGTCACTCTTCATAATGTCGGTCTCCTCCTTCCTAATCCATGGGGGCTTTATGATATACGTGGAAATGTTTATGAATGGTGTAATGACTGGTCTGTTAATAATTATTCAGCAGATAGTGTAACAGATCCTATCGGGCCTCTTTCCGGAACTTACAGAATCCGCCGTGGCAGTAACTGTTACTTTGTTGCCACTACCTGTCGATCGGCCGATCGGGCTTCTTATGACTCTACGGGCCGTCTTAACTATCTCGGGTTTCGCCTGGTAAAGACAGGTCTATGATTTATTATAGGGCAAGCGAAGCGAAGCAATCTCGCTGATTATAGAAAACAGTCGGGATTGCTTCGTTTGCAATGATATGAGTATTCTTTACTATCTCCAGTCACCTGTCAGAACAAACGGTGCCCAGAAGAAGGGGTGACCATATTTTTTCATTAATCCAATCTGGGCGAGCCTTAATGCTTCAGATTTATTCTTATCTTTTAGATGAAAATAAAATCTCTCCATCAATTCAGATGTGGCAACATCCGATACATCCCACAGGCTTGAGCATATGGTAGGAGTTCCTGCATATATGAAAGCTCTCGTCAGTCCTACCAGTTCGTCTCCGCTGGATTCTTCACCGAGGCCAGTTCTACATGCACTCAGTGTAACAAGATATGCCTTCAGATTCAGATTAAATATTTCATAAACAGGCAATTGCCTGTCAGAAAATATAAGAGATGAGAAAAGTGGCGAGCCAGGGTCCAGAACACCATGGGTGGCAACATGCAATACATCAAAATCTCCGCCTTTTTTATACAGAAGCTCTGCTCTCATATCTTTACCTTTATAGATTTCCTTTTCTGAAAAGAAGGGGGACAGATTTTTTACTTCCCGTTCCGTACCCGGAAGTGGGGAAAATCCCTCCAGTTTCAGATTTCCCAGTTCGAAAGCCAGCAGTTTATCTTTTTTCATGGAATTTTTATCCCGGCAGTATTTCAGAACGCTTGCCGATGGCAGATAGGTTATTTCATATTTTTCAATGACCATGGTTCCATGTTCATCCATAAGAACCTGAAAGGGAAGATAATGAAGAATTCTGTGGGGAGCAATAACAAGTCTTTTATCTTTCGTATATTTATCTATATCTTTAAAGAGGATATTGTAAAGATTTTTTGACAGGTCTTTCCATTTGTCTGACGAGAGTTTTTCAGATGTCATATGATCACACATGGTTTCTCTCAATGATTTTACGATTGCCTCTATTTCCTCTCTCTTATGTTCAATTACGAAGGTTTTAAATATATCCTTTCCCACTATCCAGACATAGCCTCTTTTATCTCCCAGGAAATATTCCGCTATTACAGTATCATTATCAAGGCTTTCTCGAATTTGTTTTAATGAAAGAGGATTGACGCTTATAAGACTTGTATATTCCGGGCTTTCCAGTTTTATCTCTTCCATTACCTCTTCATAATCACTTTTTAATTTTTTTAATTCTTTTTCTTTTGCCGATGTATTTTTCTCCCTTATTTCACTCGAAAGATACTGTATTCTTGTTTTTAGTCTCTCTTCTTTGCCGGCAAGCTCAGGTTTTACGCCATGACTTATATCTATCTTTTGATTTGCGAGTATATCCAGAAATGCCCTGCTCCTTGCTTTCTCATTATAGTTAAAAGCCTCTTCGGGCCGGCCCATCTTTATTAAGAGATCTATAACTTTTTCATAAACCTCTATTTTATCTTTCATGAAATCCCTTTTGAATTCTTCTACCTTCATATACTGTCTCTTATGTTCGATTATGTCTATGGATTTAAGATAATATGTATAGGCCTCCTGTATTTTACAGGTTTTTTCATATATTTCTCCTGTTTTTTCATAATAGTCTTCCAGTATATTCACAGATCTCTGTTCCTCTTCCAGCTTAATAGCTTTCAGGTAAAAATCCAGAGCTTTATCGAATTCTTCCGATTCAAGATAGAATTCTCCGAAATTTTTATAGGCCAGTGATATATTGCTGTTATTTTTTTTTGCAATGTCAAAGGCTTTATTCAGGCAAAAAAGAGCTTTCTCTCTGTCTCCCTTTTGCTGGTAAATTTTTGCCAGACTATTATAATTAAATCCTATCTGAAAGCTGAAGGGAGCAAAATTTTTATCTATCCCTCTGAACAGGTCCTGCGATTTTTCTATATACTCTATGGCTTTATCAGGGTCGCCTTTATCTCTGTAGACAAGGCCTATAGCTTTTATGGAAAGAGCTTTATACTGGTCTCTCCACATAGGTATTCCGATTTCTTCGGACTTTTCCAGTGCTATCCTGTAACATTTTAATGCTTCATCAGGCTTTTTTAATTCTGTTAAATAAAAATTTCCTAACATAAGATAATTAAAAGCAACCATAGATATATCCCTTTTATCGGTATTTTTGCCCGTTGATTCAAGATAATATTTTAAAGCACTCTCTTTTTGTCCCAGTATGTCATAAATCTGCCCGATTTCCCAGTAACATAATACTTCAATACTGTCTGTATCATCAAGGTTTTTACCTGTTTCTATAGCCTCTTTATAAGCTTTTATGGCCTGTTCATATTTACCCATTTTATAATATAATGATCCAAGGGAATCATAATAACTCAGCAGGAATTTATCTTTACTATTATAATACCGGTCAAATCTGAAATACCCGATGTTTTTATCCGAGAAATCTTTAAGATTCTTAAAGTCAGATTTTTCTATTAATTCTTTCTCTGTTTCAAGATATGTTAAAGCTTCTTCTAAAAATCCCTGGAGATAACAGATTGTGTACATTTCGTTATAGCATGTTATAACATCTATGACATCTCCTGCTCTCTCATATAATGAAACTGCAATCTGACAGCTTTTTATGCTTCTGTCCCTGTCTCCCGTGCGCCGGTAAATTTCTCCTTTTTCCAGATAACAGTCTCCTTCATATACTGTGTCACCTGTTTTTTTGAAAATCTTTATGGCTTTATCCAGGATTTGCAAAGATTCATCCTTTTTTTTGAAGATATGGTAAAGATTTAAGGCCTGTCTGTAATAACATAGACCTTCCCCTTTTTTGTCTCCCACTTCTTTAAATAATACAAGAGCTCTCTGCAGATCGTGAGGATTTTCATTTTTTTTCCTGCTGAAATCATTGCTGTATCTGTAAAGTAGTGATTTTGCAAGACTGATTTTATCACATGTAAATTCTGAAACTTCAACGGCAATATTTGCAAGATATACACATTTATCTGTAGAGAGATGCTCTACATCCACAGCTTCCCTGGCTTTCTTTAATATTTCTATTACAAAATTTTGATCAAGCATTTTTCTGTTATTTTTACAGATTTTTTCTCTTTCTTCACGGGAAGGAGCTTTCTCAAGCATAGTTATCAGGTTATCCTGACTTATCTGCCCGGCAGATACAGGTGAAATATGGTTCCTGTATGGTGAAGGATAACAGGAAAATACTAATATGATTATTAAAAATAGAGTTAAAATACCGGGTAATGCAGAAATAATCTTTTTATTCATAATTTGTTTTTATATCTGTTTAGATAATTTTCTCTCATGTTCAATAATTCCTTAACCTGTCTTTCACTCAAAATACCTGTATCTTCTATGTCTTTGATACTTGAAAAATATCCTGTTTTTTCACGGCACTCTATGAGTGCTTCCGCCTGTTTTGCAGTCATTCCTCCCAGTGTCATCAGTTCGAAATCTTCTGCTCCGTTCAGGTTTATCGATATACCGCCCATATTTTGCCCCAGACATACAGGTTTAAATGTTTCGTTATCTATCCAGAGAGGAGGTCCCACATTTTTATATAAGAGAGAAGAATCGTTTTTTATCTCATTAAAATTCTTCTGAATAACTCCGTATAGCTCTTTAAAATTCCTGGAAGTGCCTTCCATATCATAGCAGAGCATATGGGTATCAAAATCTGCTTTACGGTAAATTTCTCCTGCATTTTTAAACGATGTGGTGAAAAAAGTGGAAAGGCAGAAAATTTGAAGGATATCATCTCTGTCTTCCGGAAATAATTCCATATATTTTTTTACGAAATCCAGAAACAGAGGGCCTGCTTCGAAAGGTTTTTCTTTTTCATAGTCTTTAAAGAGAAAGTATTTTGCATAAATCATTTTTAAATATATATTTTCCTGAGGGGTTATGTCCTTTTCCGTGAATTCTTCCATATTTAAAAAATCTCTGTAAAAATCCGGTTCTCTGTATCTATTCATCATGTTCTTATCTGTAGCCATCTGATAGAACATATGAGAAGAGACTCCCTCGCAGGATAACATCTGGTGGGCATTTTTCAACTCTCCTCCGGAAAAGCTGTAATTCATCCAGTTATACATAAAATTCTTATTAAATTCTTCTCCTGTGAGACCATCTGCAATATAGTTGTTTTTTTTGAAGGCAAAGAGATTTCCTTTTACCCATAAATATCTCTTAAATGACTGAGCAATAGTAAGCATATCCTGAAGATAAAAAAAGTAAGATTTGCCTTTCAGGTCGTTCAGATTGTAAAAATCTCTGATCTCCTGATTTTTTGTCATATCTATTGTCATTACCTCAAAATGTTCTCCCCATCCTTCAATAAAAGCCATTTCAAAATCCGTTACGGCAGATATGGTATGAACAGGCCTCATAGGATAACAGGGGAAACTGTAGTTTGAAAGATAAAAATCCAGAAGATGGCCATGTTCATGGGAAAATATTTTTTCAAACTGATTGGCTTCATGAGGCATTTCTATGTAGAACACCTTTGTTTTTTCAAAAATTTCGTCTCCTTTTTTCAGGAAAAAACCGCATTTCGGTCTGTTGCCCCCTTTTATAAGGCAGATATAAAGAGGTTCCGCGAAAATTTTCGATGCTTCTTCATCTTTTAATTCATTTTTCTGTACCTGGTTGAGTATGAAATTTTTTTCCATTCCGTCCAGTTTCAGACTTAAAGCAGGCATACCGCCTTTTAATAGTTCCTCTACAGGTTTTACCTTGTCTCCGGAAATTTCTTCCAGAAGAGGATATTTTTTATCATCTTTTTCCTGGAATATCTGTCCTTTCTCATCATTAACGGGCTGCAGAAAAATATATGTAGATTTTTCATTCCCGTATACGGCAATATTCAGGAGAAAGATAAATAATATTGATACCATAATGATAAGAGCTTTGTTCATAATTATTAACCTTCTTTCTTAATTTTTACAGTTTTGCATTATCTCCAGTCTCAGGTCAACACAAAAGGTGCCCAGAAGAACGGATGTGGGTAGGTCTTTATTATATCAAGCTGGGCAAGCCTCATGGCTTCTGTTTTATTTTTATCTCTCAGATAATAGTAAAATCTCTCCATTAACTTCGCCGTAGAGAGTCCTCTCGGAAAATTCTTCTCTCTGGAAAAATTACTTTTTTCTTCTAAAAATTCATTATCTTAATCCAGAATTCTCCTTCAATTTTAAGCTCTCGAAAATAAAATTACAAGAAAAATTTTTATAATCCTCGTTCGGATGAATTCCTATCTGTTATAGCAGGGTGGGACTTGGGCAAATCTCCTTCTGTAGGTAGTTTTATGATTTCCTCCACAGACTCCAGGACGGCCCTTACCGTAAGAAATGTTCTCATATAGAGAAACCTTCTGACCTGGATAAAGGCTGGCATATAAAGAATTTCAAGAAAGAGGATAATGAAGAAGAAAAAGAAACAGAAGAAAGAAGTAGACCACCAGAAGCAGGACTCTGTTACTCAGAAACTTGCAGAAGAACTACTGGCAAATTCAGAACAGCCCAGACAGAATGACCTTACTAAAAGACTTCAGGACTTACTTATGGAGCTCGGTGTAAAACCTTCCATTAAAAAAGGACTTATTGACCCTATGGAACTTGAACTATGCGGTGACGGTTCTTCCATTGCTATTATGGATGCAGGACATGATGCTATGGGTAATTACTTCTATTTCAGACAGAAGGATATTCCTGCTCTTATTCCACTTACTGACCTGAGCATAAATCTTTAATAAAATCCTGGTTGTTTAATGCAAGCTAAAATAATGTCTTTTTTATGGCTTAACCTTTCTTTAGCTTTAACTAATTCGTAATTGAGTCCTTTAAAATTAGTACAGCATATATTTCTTAATTCAACATTTTTTTAATAATTCCATATCCCCTCATCAGGATTTAATTCAGGTGCATAAGCTGGTAATTGTTCAATATGAAGGCGTTTTGTCGCTCCATTGGATAAAAAAGCTTTTACTTATTTAGCCCTGTGTATAGGCGCTCTATCCCAGATTAAGAGTATCTTTCCAGTGATATTTACTAATAAATGTTTTAAAAATCTCACTACATCCTTACCTTTATAAGAATCTTTCTGAACTCTCATAAATAATTTTCCCGTTGGTGTAATCCCACTCATAGCGGAAAGATGGTCTCTACTTAATGTCTCTTCCAGGATTGGTGTTTTACCTTTTATAAATCTTTATTATCTATATACATAATTATGTATTATTACTTTTTTTTAATACTATGTCAAACCCATGCTCAGGTCAGTAATCAGGAAGATACTCTTATTGTTTGTGAATTATCAAGATTAGGAAGAAGTCTTGGACAAATTATTAGAATAGTAAAGTGGACCCCATTGTCAAGACACAAATTTAAAAATTTTAAGTTTATTTCCCT
>DAIOEN010000107.1:0-24218 GCA_036746235.1 Vulcanimicrobiota bacterium
AAAAATACATTTTCATTATTTTCCGTATGTCCTCCACAGGTAGAATGATAGACTATCTGAGAGGCAAGTTTTCCTTTATAACTCAGTATAACACCTGCGGTATCCCATACAGCTTCATTGGACAGAGGTTTTTCCCATTCAAGTCCTCCGTAAATCTGACAGTGATCACCGGAACAGAGGTCAAAACCTTCATCTCTGTGTTTACCAAGATTGGCCATGGCGTAAGTCCGTGCAATTACAGCCTGTGCCTTCATTGCTTCAATCTTCTCCGAATAAAGCTCTTTAGGAACAACACCACATAAATATTCCTCCAGAGGAAGTTCATTTATAACCCTTATTTTACCATAAGAATCAGATAAAAAAACCAGCTTGCCTCTATATTTTTTATCGCCGAACATTATATATTTATCAGGATCATCTGTAGCAACGATAAGATTTCTGCCTTTTAATATTTCTTTACCATTTTTCCAGGACAGGCACCATTTATTGTCTTTTTTCAACCTGTAATTTTCTCCGGATTTCACAAAAAATACTATATCCTCAGTAAAGGTATCTATAATTACACCTTTTTCTATAGAAAAAGGCACTTCGGAAAGATTATCTGCAAGCTCAACTCTTATCTGTACAGAAGAATACCTTTCTTCTCCGATAACAGCAACAGAAAAGAGAAAAAATAATATAATTAAAATCATGACGCGTAACGCGTGACGAGTGACGCGTATAAAAATCTCACTGCTCACTGCTCACTGCTCACTTAAACAAAAACATATGGGAGAGACTGGCTCAATCTCTTAACACATTACGCATTACGCGTGACGTATTACGATTCCTCTATTTCCCATCTCTCCCATAAAAATTACTTCTGCGGCGGGTTCACCGGCGGAGGTGACTTTTTAACGACAGCAGGCACTGCTGCTGTTTTTGCAAGTCCCGGCAATTTTTCTAACATATCAGACATTTTCACACCTGTTAAAGACTCAAGTACAGGAGGCACCTGTGACATAATAGTAGTTATGTCCTGTGTTACCTTATGAGCGCCGGCTCCGTCCGGGCCACCCTGATTGATAACAACAATTTTTTCCATTTTCGACAGAGGCTGTGCAATAGCATTCGCTATTTCCGGCATCTTCTCTATAAACATCTGAATTATGGCAGCTTCACTGTAGGCTCTCCATGCATCTGCCTTTGCCTGCATGGCTTCTGCTTCTGCTTTACCCTGTGCTTCTATGACTGCAGCTTCTGCCATACCTTTTGCCTTTTCCGCTTCTGCCTGTGCAAGACCCTGGGCTTTGACTACTTCTGCTTCCGCAAGACCTGTAGCTTTTCTTGCTTCTGCCTGGCCTCTGGCAGTGTTTTCCAGTCTGAACTGTTCGGCAGTTGCAAGGGTCTGTATTTCATATTGTTTTGCAGCAGCCGGTTTCTTGATACCTGCTTCCAGTTCTTTTTCCCTTCTGGCTATTTCCTTTTCTTCCAGTTCTATAGCTCTATCCTTTGCTGCAATCTGGACATTAACTTCTTCAATTTTTACCTGTTTCAAACTCTTGTTTTTCTGTAATTCATAGGCCTGATCTGCTTCTGCTTTTTTAAGATTTACGGAAGCGCTGTATTCGGCCTTTTTCATTTCATAATCTCTCTGAGACTGGGCTATTTCCGTTTCAGCTTCAAAGTGAGCCTTCTGACCTTCTTTTCTGGCCTGAGCGGACTCAATCTGAGCATCTCTCTGTGCACCTGCTTCCGCAATAGAGGCATCACGTTTTACTTTTGCCACCTGCGGTTTACCAAGATTTACAAGGTAACCTACATTATCTCTTATATCCTGGATGGTAAAGGAAACAACCTTCATACCCATATTGGCAAGATCCGTAGCTGACACTTCCTGAACACGATTGGCAAAACTGTCTCTGTCAGAGTTAATCTCTTCTACGGAAAGATCACCTATGATAGCTCTCAAATGACCTTCAAGTGTCTGTTTGGCAATATCTATCATCTGAGAAGGAGACTTGTCGAGGAACTGTTCTACTGCAGTGCCTATGGCTACATCTGTATTTTCCACCTTTATCTGTGCCACTGCATCTACAAGTATGGGTATTGCCTGTTTTGTGTAAACTTCCGGAGTCTGAATATCTATACTCATTAACTCCATAGAAAAAACCTTGTAATTTTCTACAACAGGCCATACAAAAGTACCGCCGCCTTTAAGTAGACGATAACCTATCTCCTGTCCAGTTACAGGGTGTCTGCTCTTTCTTCCGTATATGACAAGTACCTGGTTGGGGCCGACCTTCCTGTAACGACTAGCCCAGAAAGAAACAGTCCATCCGAAGACAAATAAAATAACTAAAACACCTATGATAATAATACCTACTGGCAAACCACCGGCCATAAAATCACTCCTTTTTATATATTATATTTTACCACTGAAAGATTTCTCATCTCTCAGGATTAGCCTATTCTTTAAGTCTCTTATCTTCAAGAGATTTCTGTTCTTCTGCCGGTATTTCTTCATATATTTTAACAAAAGCAGTATTGCCGGCCATAGATACAATACGAACAAGTTCACCTTTACCTATAGACTTTTTATTCAAAGATTTTGCAGGAGAAGTCATTCTGCTGTTCTGAAGAATATAGGCTATCTCTCCGTAACCATCGGCAGGAACAGGAGTTATAACCTCTGCAGTGAGCCCCTGAATGTTACCGTGTGAAACAATGGAAGAACCCTGCTGAGAAAATAAAAAGCGATATAAAAACCAGAATATGGAATAGGCAATTGAAAGAGAAATAGGAGTAGTAACAAGGATACTTACGAGAGGACTTGCCTGAAACCCTATTCTGGCAATCAGTCCTATAGCACCGAAAGAGGCGAGGAAATTAGATACTGTAAGCATGTTGAATACTGAAGGGCCTGCACCTGAATCTGCTCCTCCCCCGCCGCCATGAAGATGGACATCCTGAACATCAACTATGTCATGTCCTCCAAAGCCAATGTCTACGTTTCCTACGTCTACATCAAGACCGCCAAAAATGCCACCGCCATGTCCTCCGCCGAGAACCATCTGTAAAAGACTGTATCCCAGTCCCAGTAGCATACAGATAAGAAAAACACTGTCTACACTGAAAATATCCCAGTTCATTGCAACCAAGTAGAGAAACAATTAATTCCCTCCCAAAGGTTCCCCCTTCAAAATTTATGCTCTTATGAAATATTCTATTAAAGGAAAGTTTTTTCCTGCATAAAATAATAAAAAGTAAAATCAGTGATTACCGGCCACTTAATTATGGTATAATATTTAATCAGGCTGGAGGGTGAAGGGTGAATGAAAAAATATATTTTGATATTCATGTTCCTGTCGTTATTCTGTGTCCGTGCGGAAGGACAGGAACTTACTTTACCGCAAAAACATTTAATTTATGGAGTGCCCTATGAATCTCAACCTGCAGGAAGTTCGTACTGCGGGGAAGCTGCTCTTTATATGATAGTCCATTACTGGGATGAAAAAAGCACGGTAACACAGGAAGACCTTATAAAAGAACTATTCAGTCCTCTCTTTGATTCTACCTTTCCTTCTGCCATAGAACATTATTTAAGCTTAAAAGGTTTTAATATTGTAACTGATAGAAGCGGTAATATTCAAACGTTAAAGCAGTATATATGCCAGGGCATACCGGTTCTTGTAGTAAACAGTATTACTTCTATGAATAATTCGGGACATTTCAGACTTATTATAGGATATGATGATAGGAAAGAAGAAATTACGTGCCATGATTCTGCACTGGGGAATAATTATATAATGACATATAAAGAATTTTTCGGATCATGGAATTTTTATCATTACTGGATGATGGCTCCTTATCCTTCTAATTATAAAGACATAACCTCTTTCAAAAAGAAAGAACCATACAGGGAAAGAACTGACGATATGAACGGAAAGGTATTTATGGTAAGAGGCAGGGATTATCTCAGGGCCGGTTATTATATGAAAAGTATAAATGAGTTAAAAAAAGCCAGAATACTTGCTACAGACAAAATACTTATATACAATATTGATCTCCTTGAAAGCGAAGCCTTTATAGAGGTTAAAGATTTTGATAAAGCGGAAATAATCATAAATTCTTACAAAGAGCAGTTAGAAAATATTCCTTATTTCTGTTATCTCCTGGCAAAAATAAATTACCTTAAAAGAAATTATGACAGGGGAGTTTATTATGGGTCATTAGCAGTAGCTTCAGACCCGACGTTAGCTTCTGCCTATCTTATACTTGGTAAATGCCAGAAAGAAATTGGTCAGACAGAATATGCCCGTATGTCTTTTGAAAAAGCCATTTCAGCGGATATAAATTTATTGGAAGCAATGGAAGAGCTGATGAATACTGATTACCGTAACAGGTAAATGGGTATCCGTAAAAAGCTTCTGCCTGGCAGGCTCTGAAGAAGAAAAATTCGTTTTTTATATAGAATTAAAAATTAAATAAGGGTTAATTTATTGTCTGTAAAACAATTAAATAAGGCAAATTATTTTTCTTCGTAAGAGCCTGTCAGGCAGAAGCTTGACCAACTGGTTACTAATTCACCTGGTGCGGTAATGAGTGATAAAATGTGAATTATTCGTGACGCGTATATGTACGCGTCACGAATTTATTAAAAGCCTAAAAGACCGTTACCATAATTTGCTGCATCATCAAGAGCCTGTACCGGTGTCTTTTCACCCTTCAAACAGGAAAGAACTTCTTTACCGAGACGATCCATAACTTCATCATAATGAGAAAATGTAGGTATCGGTTTTGCCCAGTCGAGCTGTTTTATAAAAATTCTCATACCGGGATGCTGGTTCTGATATTCAAAATAAGCAGAACATCCAACAACCTGTTTATTTACAGGGATATAAGAGGTAGCAAGAGAAAATTCTTTTACCTGTTTAAATTCTACAAGCCAGAGTAAAAAATCAAAACCCGCTTCTTCATGGTCAGGATTTGATTTTGTCAGAGCAAGGCTCTGAATGTACAGGTCACTTGCCCTTACATCCTTTTTAGGTAAATACACTGATTCTACATTCATACCAAGTTCCTGGGCGTGGAAATAATCATGGGCATTGCCGAAGATCATGCCTGCCTGCCCTACAAAAAATCCTTCGGGACTTACATCGGTAGAAGCTATTTTATACTTTTGATAGAGATCCTGAAGAAACTGCAGTGTTGTTACACCTGCTTCACTGTTAAAAGCAAATTTTCCATCAGGGCCGAGTAAAGAACCATCTTTTTTCTGCCTCATCATAGCAATAAAAAAAGCAGCAAGGTTTTCCGGCGACTCATCTGTAGGAAGGGCAATACCTTTTCTTCCTTCCGCCGACTGCATAAGAGGTTTACCTGTTTTTACAAGGTCAAACCATCCCTGGGGAGATTTATCCATTTTAAGAGAATAAAGCATATCCAGATTGACTATTAAAGCATTATTTGTGCAGGCATAAGGAAATGTCCAGAACTGATTCTCATGGAGTGCAGATTCAAAGAGAACCTTGTATGTATCCTGCTTATAGGCAGCTTTCAATGCAGTACCTATATTGACAGTATGTACCTGTACAGGTATAAGTACACCCTTTGATATAAGCTCATCCTGCCACCGATTGTCTATAAGGACTGTATCAGGCAAAGTAGTAGCAGAAAATAGTGCCTGTTTTAATTCTGCCGTAGTTGCAAATTTCTTTGGCTGTACTATTATTTTTCCCTTCTTCTCTTTATTGTATCTGATAATAAGTTCTTCCATTTTCACAGAACCTTTATCATTTAAACTATACCAGAAGGTTACAGTCTCAGTGTTTTTTGCTGCCATTGAAACAGATATGACGGAAATAAGAAACAACAGAGACAGGGACATTACAAAATACTTCATAAATATATATTCCTCCTTTTTATTATAATATGTAATGTGATTGGTGAGAGGTGAGATGGAAGAATTTACTTTATATACTACTCACTACTCACTACTCACTACTCACTATTTAAAACGGATCTTTAAACATAGAAGGTTCAACAGGGGCGTCCACTTTAAAGGATGTAGTTTTCGCTATAACATAAGGCTTTTCATCATCTTTTTTCAATTTAACTTCCATTCTCATAGTTATGCCAACATGCTTATCAATCCAAAATCTGTATGACACTCCCTGCTGTGTGGTAAAAGCTGCTACCCAGCATGCTCTCTTTTCTTTTTTTCCGTTGTTTACACAGGAGAGATTATAATCACCTAAATACTCAACAACCCAGTTCTTATCATATTCATTGTTTATTCTGAATAAATCGAAAGCTCCCGTATCAAAAGTCTGTTTTTTCTTCTGTTTATGATCAAAAACTGTTGTCGTATTCTTGAATACTATCATAGTAACCTTATCACTGCTATCATTTTTATTCCATGATATTGTAGTAAGGTTAGAGGGACGTTTATAATAAACCCTGTATCCATAAGGAGAGCCACCTATATCCATATCCATGGTATATTGTATGCTCTTCCATTTGGCAAGTTTTTCCTTGGTTAATTGAATAATATTACTGCTTGAAGGATCTGCATAGCAGACGGAACAGATAAAAAGAATAGAAACTATAAATATTACAAGGGAGGAAAATATTCTACCCGGATTTATTATCAAATCTCACAACTCCTCAAATAACAGATGGTAAATATAGCTATTTCATAAAAGGTTATTATTCTATATTTTATTCCACAAAAAACGTGAAATTCCTCCATCAATTCCACTCTATGAGCTTAACTTTCTTTTTTATAGCTTCTACCAGTTCTTCGGAATTAAATAGTAAACTGTTAAATGTTATTCTATCACCTGACTTATGGTCAAGAGCGTAGAGCTTAACAGTTCTCCCTCCTATCTTTCGTCTGGTATGTACAGTTTTACATTTAAATCTTTTAATATTTTCCCAGGAAAAATTCTTACGGACAGAGGGAAAAAACTGTTTATAAGATACGCCTTCCCCTGAAATAGTCACAGAGATTAAATGAGTACGGACAAGGGATATCATTCTGGCAAGCATGAAGGTTTCTATTACTATTAATATAATATAAGCCCATAAAACACCTGTTATTCTCATCATTATATTAATCTGTATGGAAATCATTGCTGCAAGCAGTGGAATCCAGAGAATAGGAACCAATAATTTCCTGAAAGAAATTCTGTAAGTTTTCGGAAGGGTTAAATTTTCTGTAATTACCGGCTGTTCACTCAAATGCAAAACCTCTTTTTTATAATCGTAATGCGTGACGCGTAACGCGTAACGGGAGGAGCTCATGGGTACATTTATAAATTCTTATTGTCTATAATTTTCTTCAAATTTGCAAGTTTTTTCTCCAGAGACATAAAATCTCCTTCATTAATTTCATCATGACCGTAACGTAATATGCAATATTCTTTTATAAAATCTGTGGACATATCCAGTTCCTCAGGGGGAAAATTATTTTCTTTCAGATAACCGGCATATTCGTAAAGAGTGAGATTATCTTTTCTCTTTATGTTTTTCCCTGTAAAGATCTTATCAAATACCACCATTATCTCACCAAATCTCCTGCCAACAGCATCTTCCTCCAGATCTAATATTTTACCTTTTCTTCTCCCTGTAAATAAAGTGAATTTTTTAAATCTTTTACGATATACAATAACTAAAACAATTAAAACTATAACCATAAAAGGGACAAGGTAAGATATAGATGAATTTATTCCTTTTAATACCCATTTAAACATGCCTGCAATATCGCCTTTATATAAAAACTCTTTCAATTCACTCCATGTTACAAGAAGTAAATCAAAAAACTGCCTGAAAATATCAGGCTCAGAATTACCAAGAAGTTCATTGAATAAACCTCCTGAAGGAGTCGGATCGAAGGTAACCCAGTGACCATCTATAAACGCTTCAACCCAGGCGTGAGCGTCTCTGTCTCTTACTATATAATAAGAGGTTTGTCTGTTATATTCATGAACAAGATATCCTGTTACATATCTTGCAGGTATGTTGGCATAGCGTAAGAGTATTACCATGGCTGTCGCAAAATATTCACAGTGGGCAGCTTTTTTGTCCAGTAAAAACTCTTCTACAGGATCACATTTCCTGGAAGGTCTGAAATCGAGACTGTATTCGAACTCTCTATGAAAATATGACTCTACGGAAAGGCATTGAGCCATTATGTCTCCTTTGCCTTCTGTAAGTTTTCCTGACAGGGTGAGAATTTCAGGGGGAAAATAATCAGGAACCTTCAAGCTGGATGTTAAATCTTTAATTTCAGGACATATTACATGCTGAAGACCTGACATATCTGCTACAGAATATTCCATATTTACTTTCGTAATTTCAGGATAAAAAACACCATATTGATCTAAAGAAACCTTTGGCACATCTGTTCTAATAGCGAATCCCGATGGAGGAACATAAAAAACAGTATTTGCTCCTGATGCCATTTTTATCGTAAGCTCTGTTCGCTTATTTTCTGAAGGTAATGGAGAATAAGGAGAAAATATCTCTTTATATTCTGCTGACACAGAAGACATATTATCATCAGGGACAGGCTTCAGAGCAGTTTTCTGCGGATCAGTTTTCCATTTTCCATTTAAATAATCGGTATATGCCTTACATCTAACTCTTCCGACACAGGAAGTTGTAAAAATCCTCATAATGATCCTGGAAGATAATTTCATACCTCCTGTAACATTTAAAGAAGTCTCATTTAAAAATCCTCCGTAATCAAGAGCAGAATTCATGACAGGAACAAAAAAATCATTCATTCTTGGCTCAAGCCATATTACAAAACTGTTGGACCCAAAAAAGACGGAACATGTAACTATAAGCATAAAAGACATGGGAAGCACATGGTGTAATTTTAAAGACAGAACATTGTAAGTACGGTGAATAATGGCTCTTAAATAAAAAATAGTAATGATAAGATGGGCTACCATAAAGTAATCAAAATAAGAGGTAACGGTACTGAATCCTGCTACAATAAGTATAAAAGTGGATGCAAAATAGAAAGCAAATAGATCCCTCATAGTTTTAACCCTGTATATTACAAAAAGAGATAAGAGCATTAAATAATATGCAGGTATCTGAAGAAGGGAATACTGTGCTGCTCCAAGATTTGTTACAGGTCTCAGAAAATAATTTAACAGTACAGGTACCAGTAAAATTATGTAGGTTATATACTGTTTCCTTCTGGACAGAGTAAATCTGAATTTAACAAATATGGATATAAGGGCCAGAAATGCCAGAAATCCTATAAGTTCCCTGTCAGTGCCTGTAGTAAAAACAAAAGCAGTCAGAGAAAAGATAAAAAGAAGAATGCCGCTGAAAGGGAGAGACTTCAAAATTCTGACACCCCCTTTTTTTCCTCTTCAGGTGTTATGAAGGAAATTCTACCTACAAGACTCTCATAGGCAATCGGTTCCTGTGTGGGTTTACCATCTCTTACTATTATAACCTTTACTGCTGTACCGAGATCTGTTATCATCCTGACCAGTTTTTCTCTTCTGTAATCCCAGTCCAGAAATACTGTTATTACTGTAGTAATAAGGGAAAGATTTTCCATTAAAACAGGTTCTAATTTATTAAAAGGATCGTCAGTGCATACATCAAGACATGCAAGAAGATCAAGTATATTATCAAGATAGGCAAGGCTTCGTCCTGCCTGCATATAGTAAATATTGGGGCCTGCTGCAAATATGTCTATTATATATTCCTGCCTGGAAAGATAATCTGCCACGGAAGCAGAAACAGATATGGCACTTTCAAAGGCTTCACAGGCAGAAGGGGCTGATTTTGGAGGAACAAATGTATCAAGAAGTAATGCAACACGACAGAAGTATTCTTCCTGAAATTCCTTTACAACAGGTTTACCTGTTCTGGCCCATGACCGCCAGTGCATATTTCTGGGGTTATCTCCTTCACGGAATTCACGATTACCGATAAATTCGGTAGATTCTCCCAGTGATGACGTAAGTGCAATACCTCCCGGCTGGTATCTTTTACCGACAGGTATTTCCAGTTTATCCAGATGATTGAATCTGGGGTATACAAGTAGATTATGTGGTTGGCCATAAATTTTTCCCCATGTCCACAGGCCGAAGGGAAATATTGTTCCTGCAAAAAGGGCGGGAATATTATAATCCCCTCTCTTTAAAAATTCAAAACCTGATTTTAAACTCATCTCTTCTTTTGCCTCAAGCACAGGTATATAATAACCTTCTTTTACCAGAGGCTTTATCTCACCGGGAAGAGAGAAATCCTTTAAAACTATGTCATAACAGGAAAATCGGGACATATTACTTAATATAATCTGTGGATATATCTGCTGACCGCAGGTGCTTCTATCAGGTATAAGCCTTGTTACGGAAAGTTTTGGTCTGTAAAGAAAGGCAAAAATAAACGATACAAGGAACATGCTTGCCAGGAGAGTAAAAACCATATAAGTTTTAAAAGCGGTAGTAGACATACCAAACATAAAAGCTGTCAGGGAAATCCAGAATAAAAGCCTTCCCGCAGGAGTAAGCAGCTCTGAATAAAAGATTCTTATCCATTTAAATACAGGTATAATACCTGTATATTTATATCTGACTCTTATATAAAGGCTTATGAGAAGGATTGTAAAAACAACAAGATAAAAAGTAACCATAATTTTTTCGTGACGCGTGACGCGTGACGCGTAAATGTTGCATCACCGGGGATGTACCTCATTACGCATTACGCATTATGAACGTCAAACAGGCACCTTAGTATTCTCCAGAATATCTTCAATTATTTCTTCTTTATTTACGCCGGAATATTTAACCTTTGTTTCCAGTACGAGTCTGTGAGCGAGGACTTCTACCGCCATTTCCTTTACATCGTCAGGTAATACGTAATCTCTTCCTTTCATTAAAGCGACAGCCTGACTTATTCTATATAACATAAGAGAGCCACGGGGACTGACTCCGAGTTTAAGCCTCTGGTCATGCCTTGTATTATCTATAATATCTAAAATATATTTTGCTACAGGTTCTTTTACCTTTACCTCCCTTACAAGGGTTTGAATATGGACTATTTCATCTTTTGTTGTGACAGATGTTATTTTATTCAGAGGATGTTCCTTATGCTGGCTGTAGAGTACCTGCAGTTCCTGTTCCAGAGAAGGATAACCCAGTTTGAGTTTTATAGCAAAACGATCTAACTGTGCTTCAGGAAGAGGGTAAGTTCCATGAAATTCTACAGGATTCTGAGTGGCAATAACAATAAAAGGAGAAGCAAGTCTATAAAGATTACCTTCTACCGTAACCTGACATTCACTCATTGCTTCAAGTAAACTGGATTGAGTCCTGGGAGATGCCCTGTTTATCTCATCTGCAAGAAGGATATTCGTAAATACAGGTCCTTCTTTAAATTTAAAGGTACCTTCAATAGGATTATATATATAAGAACCTATTACATCGGTTGGAAGGAGATCAGGTGTAAATTGAACTCTTTTAAAATTAGCCTGCAGCGATTTTGCAAGACCTTTGGCAAGAGTAGTTTTACCGACTCCGGGAACATCTTCCATCAAAACATTTCCGCCTGAAATAAGTGCCACAATAAGATGATCTATAGGACCGGTCTTACCTTTTATGACTATATAAATATTCTGCCGCAATTTTTCTATAACTTCCAGATATTTATCATCCACTGTATATTCCTCCAATTATCAGCGACCAGTAAACATTTACCAGTGACCATAATCAGCACAAAGTAATATTCTGATAACCGATCACTGGTCACCGGTCACTGGTCTTTGAGTTTTCTATGTAATTTCCACAGTTCCCTGAACATCCTGAATATTACCCACAGCTGTGCTCCTGTCTGAACGCCTGCCTTCCTGGGGTAGTGATTTACACCTTTCTGTACTATTTTATAACCTTTTCTTTTAATCTTTATCAGGAGTTCCGCACTGGCAAGAGCTCCTGTGGCTTCAATATCTATTTCATCTATAACAGATTTTTTAATCAATTTAAAAGCACAGTCAATATCTCTTATATTCAGTCCGAACATAAGGTTTATCATAGTGCCATAGGCCCAGGCATTCATCAGGCGATAAAAAGGATCCTTTCTTTTGATACGGTATCCTGCGACTACATCACATGTATCTATAAGATTAAGAAATTCAGTCAGTTCTGTAATATCGAACTGTCCGTCACCATCGGTAAAAAAAATAAGGTCATATATTGCCCCTTTAAGGCCACTCCTTACTGCTGCGCCATAACCTCTGTTAACAGGGTGATGTATGACTCTTACATGACTGTTTTCTGATGCTATTTTTTCTGCTACTTCTCCTGTTCTGTCACGACTTCCGTCATTTACAACTATGACTTCATAATTATCTGCTACTTTATCCAGGAAATTACAGGCACTATTTACAACCCATGGAATATTTTCCTCTTCATTATAAGCAGGAAAAAATACGCTTATATTTGATTTTTTCAAAAAATTTACACCCCTTAATTATTTTACTGAAATTTTCTATATATTAAACTATAATCCTTTAAATATATTCCATTTATATTTCTCTAAAATCTCAGCCCCTTTTCTTACTTCTTCCGTAACCGGATCAATTTGCTTCAACACTTCATCAGGCTGAGATTTATAATTTAAAAGAATATATTCCCAGTGCTGTGTTTTTATTTTAAATTCTTTTCCCCTATCAGCTCCATATTTATAAGAAAAAGGAACACTTACTAATATAATGAAAACCAGAAAACAGGCAATAAATTTTCTCAAAGCATCTTTTTTCAGGATAAGTAAATCAATGGTCATCATATATATAGCTATAACAAACAGCATGGATATATGGGCATATCTGGATGAAAGAGCCTGTGATTGTCCGAAACCGCTTCTGCCAATAGAGATAGAAAGTGCTGTCAATAAAGAATAGACAGCTATGTATAACCAGAAGAAATTATACTGTAACCTCTTATCTGCGAGAAGAAGAAGCAAACAAAAGAGAAATAAAAAGAACATTATGATACCTGCGATAAGAGCAGTACGTTCATCCCAGAATAGAGCTCCGCCGGCAAAGGTAAAAAAATAAATAAGAAAATTGAGAGGTTCTTTCAAACAATACAATAAATCAGGATGACAGACAGGTTTTTTATAGCCTGAAAAATATAAAAGCCACTCTGAAATACCTGTAACAGTCCATAAAACTATATAGAGTCTGCTCAAATTTCTACGTGTTATTAACTGGAGGAAACCAACTATCCATAAAATTAATCCGGACATAATAGAAAATGATGATACAGTAGAACAGAGAATACCGCAGATAAAATAAAGTATTTTTTTTCTCTTACTCAATTTAGCATTACACAGTTCATCAATAAAATATATACTTAAAACACCGGAAGAAACCGGCAATACCTGTATAATAGCTACTCCCCACAGTAAATTATCTATATGTCTCCAGTTGAATACAAGCACAGGAATAATCAGGAATGACAGAGGTATGGTATTTATATTAAAATCAAATTGTTTACCCCCTTTTATATAAAATACAAAGAACATTATAATAAACAAAAACTCTACAAAAGCCAGTTCTGCAAAACAATTATATCGTGAACATATACCGAGTATGATCATTACTATTCTTGGAAAGAATATTCTATGTTCATTATGCTGGGCAAAAAGATCGGAGACAGTTAAAGAATGTGAAAATAATTTTTCAAAATATGGTATAATTGCAAGTTCATCATAACATGGAATAGAGACTCCATAAGAAAAAATATAAATTACACTCAAAGATATAAAGAGCAGGCAAAGAAACAGGTTTATTCTATAAAAAAATAAATCTGTAAACCGAAATAATTTCATATAATTTCCTTATAAACGTTCATTGTTTCAGCAGCTGTATTACGCCAGGTAAAAAGAGGAAGTCTTTCCAGACCTCTTTTTACAAGGTCCTCTCTTTTTTCTCTGTCAGAAATTAATTCTCTGAAAGCCATAGCCCACATGACAGGCTCGAAAGGTGATAACAGCACTGCTCCATTGCCTGCCACTTCCGGTATGGAAGAAGAGGAAGAAGCTACTACCGGTGTTCTGCATGCAAAAGCTTCAAGAAGAGGAAATCCAAAACCTTCATAGAGAGAGGGATAGGCAAAAATAGTGGCAGACGCAAATAAAAACGGTAATTCTTCTGACGGAACATAACCGGTAAAGATTACATCTTTTTTCAGGTTCTCTCTTTCTATAAAAGTTATAATATTTTTATAATCATTACCCCTTCTTCCTGCTATAACAAGTCTGGCACTTATTTTAAAATCACGGGTAAGTATGAGAAAAGCCTGGAGTAACATAATAAGATTTTTTCTTTTTTCCATATCTCCGGTAAAGAGAATAAAGGTTTCGGGTAAACCTTTTTTTATTTTATAGTCGTTTATCCAGGAAGGCTCTATAGAGATAAATCTCTCATCCAGTCCTGAATATATTACTTTAATCTTCCCGGGATCTATATCCCAGAATTTTATAAGGTCCTGTCTTGTAGAATCTGAAACTGCTATAATCTTATGAGCTTTAATAGCAGATTGTTTGATTAAACATTTAAGATATAGGTCTCTGACATGTCCTGTCATATCAGGATAATGCATAAAAGCCAGGTCATGAACTGTAAGGACATGAAGAGGATAACTGCTCATTACCGGTATTACATTGGCCAGAGAATGAAAAATCGAAAATTTTTTTTTATATATATGGACAGGCAATATACATTGTTCCCAGAAGATTCTTATTATATTTTTCCATGTCGGTAAAGGCGATAAAGAAAACGTAAAAGGCATATGTTTCCATCTCAATCTTCCTCTTCCGGTAGAAAAAATTAAAAAATCATCGGTAAATCCTTCTAAAATTTTCTGTTCTGCCATAGCTGAAAGAAGATTAAAAGAGTAAAGTCCTATTCCTGACACAGGCATATCAGGAGGGAATACCATATGGCCGTTCACACCTATAATCAACAGAGTCAGCTCCGGTAGTACATTATATTTTTAGAATCATAAACTACGTCACCTTTATCCTGTTCAAGACATATGCTCTGAATATCAACCCATTTTAATTTCCCTTCTTCACCGGTTCCGTCGTAAAAAGTAACGGATATATGAGTTTTTCTGTCTATCAAATTCTGAAAGAATTCTTTTGCAAGATTTTTCGATTTCCCCGATAAAAGAAGTTTTTTATCTGACGTACTGAGGGCAATTTTTTTTTCTTCTGATACTTTTTTGCTATCCTCCTGCTGTTTAAAAGCAGGATTTATCCAGATTTTAGGCATAAATTCACAACCTTCCTTTTACAGTGATCAGTTATCAGTGAGCAGTGAGCAATTACATAAATTTATCGTTTATAGATTAAAATAGACACTTATTTATGAACCTTACACTATAAAACATATTTACCGCTTCTTCACCGTTCACCGTACAGTCTTCACTGGTAACTGGTAACTGGTCACTGGTCACTGTTATAATAATTCCCTGTAAAGCTCCAAAGTCCTTCGAGCACTTTCTTTCCAGGAAAATAAAGAGACTCTTTTTAAACCTTTATCTACCAGGGTTTGATACAGGTTTTTATCTGTTAAAATTTCAGTCATGGCAGAAGTTATTTCTTCTTCCTTCAGAGGATTTATAAGACGGGCAGAATCAGAGAGAACCTCAGGAAAAGAAGAGGTATTAGACGCTATAACAGGAATACCACAGGCCATAGCTTCTAAAGGTGGAATACCAAAGCCTTCCAGCAGAGAAGGATAAACAAAAAGTGAAGCGCCTCTATAAAGGTCCGGCAGTTCTTCATCACTTACTCTTCCGGTAAATATTACTCTCTTCTGAAGTGAAAGTTCTTTTACAAGAGAATAAATATCATCATAAAGCCAGCCATGTCCCCCTGCTATAACAAGTTTATAATGATTCAGTTCAGGAGAAAGATGTGAGTAAGCTCTGATAAGACGGGCTACATTCTTTCTTGGTTCAAGGACGCCTAAAAAAAGAATATAATCACTTAAACCAAATCTCTTCTTTAAATTATCTTCCCTCTCAGCAGATCTTTCCGATGAAAATCTTTCGTCCACACCGTTATATATTACCCTTATCTTTTCTTCAGGAATATGAAGTAGTTTTGATATATCCATGGCAGCATTATTTGATACTGTAATAATCTTATCTGCTTTTTTTGCTACATAAGGAACAAAGTTTTTATAATAGCTATTCTGAAATTTATCAAAAATACCATCAATTTTTAAAAAAGAAAGATCATGAATAGTAAGAACAGTCCGGCACGTTTTAATCAATGGTGCTATAGGACCTGGCGAGTGAAAGAGAGCTGGCTTTAAAAACAAAAGCCTCACAGGAAGTTCCCCGTGGGTCTTTATAAAATTAAAAAACTTTCCTCCCTCACAGGAAGAAACTTTTTCTATGTTGAAACCGGAAGATAATTCTTTTATTCTTTTCTCATCAACGGAAAATCTCTTAAGGAAAAGAAAATATTCCAGATCTTTATCAATAACAGAAAAATGTCTTAAAAGCTGATATGTATATTCTCCAATACCTGACCTTCCGGAGGATACAACCCTGGCATCAATAGCTACTCTCACTTTAAATTATTTAGATAAACTACCTCTACATAATTTTCATCTAAAGCCTTATTTTTGACTGGGATTTTCGGGATTAAAGAATTACCGGGATTAGAAAATTTAAGTAAAGTAATTCTATTTATCATCCTGATAATCCCATAAATCCTATAAATCCTGGTCAAAAATAAAAATTCCTATACCTTTAAATTATAAGATTAATTCCCCTTGAATAAGTTTCTATAAACCCCGACATAAATCCTGGTAATCATCAAAATCCTGATAATCCCGGTCAAAAATCCTGACAATTTCCGTCAAAGAAGCTCTTTAAGTTTATTAACTGCTTCCTTTACTTCAAGTCTTACCAGACCAAGGTTTGTAACCTCATCTAAGAGAACTACCAGTATAGCCCCTGCATCACAGAGTATTACTTTACCTTTTTCTCCTTCTATCATAACTGTCTGAACCTCTCCCTGACGGAGTTCTTCCATAGAACTTTCCGCTGAAGTAAAGACACCTGCTACCATGGCGCCAATCAATTCTGCATTAACTCCTTCAGGAACATTACTGGCAATAACAAGACCATCTCTGCCAACTATAAGACTTCCAACAATTTCTGATGTTTGATTTAATTTGTTTAAAATATTTTCCATTTAATATGCAGTAACTGCTCTGTCCCCCTTATAAAAGTGAGTGGTAAGTGGTGAGTGGTGAGCGGCGAGAGATAATCCTCTTCAGTCTTTGCTCTTCACTCTTCACTACTCTTTATTATTCTATATAAAAAAAATAAATCCTTCCGGATTTAGTGAAAAGTGAGTAGTGAAAAGTGAGTAGTGAAAAGTGAGTAGTAAAGACAATCTTCTATTCACTTTTCACGACTCACGGCTCACAATAATTACTATTATTATGAAACTAACTATAAATAAAAAGACCCCTGTCTTTCAACAGGGGCCCTCTTTTATACAGACTTAGAATTTAATGTTGAGTCTTGTAACGAGTTTGTTTGCTGAATAATCATTAGCAGACTGCATTGTATCGCCAAATCTGTAGTATTTATAATCGAGCATTACAGATGTTGTATCATTGAAATCATATTTAAGAGCAACACCCGGTATAATAGTGTTGTTATCCTGGTTGAAACCGGTATCATCAACACCACTGTTTTTAACATAGGCAAAGTTACCCTGAACACTGAATTTATCGGTTACATCATAGGTTACGCCGAGATGTACGAAATGAGCAGAGAAATCTGTGACTGCCATTGTTCCGTATATGGCATTACCCTGGTTCTGTGACCATTCTGTGAAGGTATAACCGGTTGTTGAGTATCTGCCATTGTCTCTGGTAAGTGTGTAATCTCTCTTAAATTTGAGATAATCCCATCCGCCAAATACATGCATATTTCCACCAAAGTCATATTTTCCACCGACTTTAATGAAGAATTCTTTACCTTTGGCTGGATCGTTGTAGTTGAAGTAATAATCCTGATTACCAAACATATTGTATGCATTTACACCGAGAGCGGCATTCTGAACAACTGTAAGGTTCGGACGACCGGTGATTATACCGGTGAGTGCCTGGTTGGTATCAGAGAAGTTGAAATCATCACTATCAAGTGTTGCTGCTGTAGGTATAACCTGCTGGAGGTATCTGAAACCACCATAGATTTCACCTGCAGGAAGCTTATAAGTTACGCCAAGGTCAAGACCGTGACGGTTCGGGCGGAATTTACCAGGTCTTACAGCAAAGCCGAAACCTGTAATATCGAGATCGGCATAGCCATCATGTAAATAATCGAATTCTCTTTCCCAGGTTTTGTGATAACCGAAGGGATCGAAGTTTGCTTCTGTTCTGTCATATTCACCGTATATGAGGAGTTTGTTGTCAAGCATTTTGCCTTTTGCACCAATCTGCATAAGGTAACCGTACTGACGTTTATTTGTTTCGTCACTGATAAGATTGCCTTTATAACCTGTGCCGGCGAATTCACCGTAAATGGTAAGCCATTCATCGGCAAATTTGTAATTGGCTTTGAAACCAAAGAACATCTGATCCTGTGGGCAACGGCTGAGAATTGGTCCCTGTAAAGCATTCGGGCCGTATGCAACATTCGGATTTGAAGCATAATCTTCATATAATCTCATTATAGCACCTTCAACGTGGAGGGCTTTGTTCTCAAGGAATTCAGATCCTGCCCATACGCCGTAGATGTAATTTCTGTAAGCAAAATTATAGACTACACCAAGACCAGCATCTGTAGTAGTCCCATCAAGGGGCTGCTGCATAAACCAGGTTGCGCTCTGGCCGTTGGAAACTGTGTTGACATCCTGAGCCATAAAGAACTCTACGTCGATTGTTTCATAAAGTTTTCCATTAATATCTATACCATTGAGGGGTATTCTGTCTGTATCATGGAAACCAAAGTATGGATTTCTTACACCGTAGAAAAGGTTGCTGGAAACGTTATGAAGCTGGAAATTACCAAATTCTCCGTTTACTTTCCAGTCTTTTTTGTCAACCTTGAACCAGAGGGTTGCAAGATCTGCCTGGAAATCTAACACATTGTTAGCACTGCCACCGGCAATAGAACCGAGGGTATTGTACTGAGGAACTACGCCCCAGTTATTGTATACGCCTGCATCACCGAATGCACTGTAGGCTACGAGATCGCCACCGGCTTTAATATCATCGGCAATTCTGGCTGTTATGGTAAGAGCTAACTTTGATGTTAAAGCAAAACCCTGATTTAAAGCAAAATCTGGTTCGCCGGCTCTTGCTGACGGAACATGTGCATCTGGAACTGTTGTCTGTAAAGGAGCAGTTCCGACTGGAATGGTGTTATAATCACTGTCACTGCCAGTGAATATTGAACCTACTGGAGGTATTCCTACTGGAGAAACACCCTGTGGGCCGAGAGCACCGGAATGCTGTGTATTGAATATAAGGGTTGAACCGGCATATCTGTCTATGTCACCTAATACTACACCAGTGGTGGCATAGCCCGGGCCGTAATCCTGTGCATTGGCTGGTCTTTCCTGAATACCAATATTGGTAGCAATAGACTGGAAATCTCCGCTGATTTTAACTCTTTCGAGTTCTTCAACTCTTGCAGTGAGTTTTCCAACTGTTTCTTCAATATTGTTTACTCTTACTCCGAGAGCATCTAATTCATCTTTGTACTCTTTGAGTAATTTGTTGATTGTTTCAAGATCCTGTTTTGTTGCATAAATAGAAAGATCAGGTATCTCAGGTATTGAAGCCTGAACCTGTTCTAATTTGGCTATAACTCTGGCAACTACCATTGCCATTTCATAACGGGTCATTGCCCTGTCGCCTTTGAAAAGGCCATCGGGATAACCTTCTACGAGACCTTTTTCTTCGAGCATCTGAACTGCATCGTATGCCCAGTGATCCTGTGGCACATCAGAAAAAGGATCTGCTAACACTGGTAATGACATAATTAATGCGAAAGCCATTACCACAAAAAGTGTTGAAGCTATCTTTTTCATAAAATTGTTCCTCCTAATAAATTAATCGTTCATTAATAATAATGTAAGTTAGTTTTTCTAACCCCGGAGGAATTGCCTGCTCTAAAGAGTGTCCACGTTTCCTCTTAAAGTTTTACGTCAATTCTCCGGTCTTTACCATTTTCCATTACATTCAGCATTGCGAGATACAATCCACCTCCTTATATTCAAAACTTGCTTCATGTAAGGGAAGATATGTAAAATTCTTTTAATTTTTCACTTTTGCAAGAATAAAATTGCAACTGCAAATCCGGTATCTTTTTCAGTATAACACCAAGTTAAAAGTTTGTCAAGAAAGTAAAAAAAAATTTCATTTTACTGATTACCACCTGAGCCTTCCTGTAATGCTGGTCTGACTGAGATTATAATCATTAAAAGAATCTATAAAATCACCAGTTACTACATTTCTCTGCTCAACAGAGACAGACAGAGAGTTATTGACGGTAAAATCTATAGTAAATGCAGGCATAAACTGTGAAGAATCTACAGGTGAATACCAGGTTCCATGGCGGTTCAGATAAACCAGTCCTGCTCCCACAGTTAAATAATCCAGAGCCCTGTAATTTACCTCAAGAAGGTATGTAGTCTGAGTAAAATCAATACTGGCCGGAGATGGCCTGAAAAGGTTCACCAATTCAAAATGACCTTTAAGAGACAGTTCTGAAGCAATATTCCTTTTGAAATAAAGTTCCAGAGCGGTAAAATCTCCTCTTAAATTTTTATCATCGTTATATGGAGGGAATAAAGAATCCATATAAAATTCATTTTTAGTTGGAACGATCTGGGAAAAACGTAAAAATTCTATTTTCACCTCTCCCCTGTCGAGTGGCATCATGAGCCATAAATCAAATCCCCTCCGGTTACAGGCCAGTCTCCCTGTACCAAGTAGCTCTCTTTCTGTAAAGGTTTTATGCAATCTAAAAGGATCATAGCCGGGGGAAATCCACAGATACTCACCGGAGAATATTAAACTGCCAATATTCTTTTCAACTGTGAATGTAAAAGCACTGTTATCCATTTTATCATTTCCGAAAAAACTTGTTGCCACTTCACCTTTTAAAGAAAGGGTTTTTGATAGATTATATGCTATATCCAGTCCGTACATATCCTGAGGTATACCGTTTCTTGAAGATTGTATAAAAGTAAGTCCCCCTTTCCCATGCCCGGAAGAGAGTGACATATGGCCACCCCAGAGTATAGTATCATGCCCTTTATAAGCCATATTATTTTTTATATAATAATCAGGATTTATACCCCATATAAATTCCACTGTAAGCGGTTTTAAGGAGCCGGCCATCATCAATCCTTTTACAGGTAAGACAGGAGGACCGTAAACACTGAGGTTCCTTGGAGAAGTAAAAATGAGTTCACTGAAAGATAGAGGATAAAAAGTTCCTATACTTGCCGAAATATCAGGGCCAATGGATTTCAATTCAACAGAGCCGTTTGTAAGATCGGAAGAAGGGTAGTAACCACAGCTCTGATTAACACCCCAGAAAGTTGAAATATTACCGGAACCGGAGAAACTGTAAGTTTCCAGATTTATATTGGCCCATAAATCATAATTCAATCTGCTTTTCAGTTTGAATTCAAACCTCCTGGAAAAAGAAAAACCTGACTCAAGAGGTCTTATATTATAGTAATCAAAAGGCTTAATATATTCTTCCGGCCTGTTTCCGTCATAACAGAAGGAATTTATTACAGTATCACCACAGATAGAATATTCCATGTCCTCCAGCCTGTCCGTTCTTTCTTCCAGACTTTTAAGACTGTCTTCAATTTTTTCTGCAGAAACTGACATAATATCTATGTCAGATTCTATTTTTGTATCATTCATTGGATTTGCAAAAGTAAAACAAACAGAATTCAAAAAAAACACAAAAAAAACCAGCAAAATCAAGATTTTATTCATTGTTTTTCACCATTTGCAAATGTAACACAAACCTGTCCATAAGCACGTAATAAAGGTTTTTCTCCCGTAACGCGTCACGAGAGCTTATATGTATTATTTATATCCACCAACATTCAACATCCTGTATAGTAATTCAGAAACAAATCTGATATAATGAATGTTGAATTTCTATTTTAATTTAATAAATCCTTTTCCATATAATCAAGGAGATTTTCTGATGAAATTGAAATTTTTAAATAATAAAATTATTATATGTATATTGCTCATATCTATAGGTATATTTCTCGGTTATTATATCTATCATTCTTATAATGACTATACCTGTATAAATTATGAAGATTTCATTTCTCTGGCAAATAAAAACATTATAAAATCCGTAGAAATAGATAAAAACCATATTATTATAATTACAGGTGGAGAAAAATTAAAACTTCAATATTATATTCTTCCCCTGTCAGAAAAAGATAAGGTTCTTACATATTTTAAAGGAAAAGAAAAACTTATCAATTATCCAAAAGAATCCTTACTATTTATAATACCATATTTTATACTGTTTTTAGTTCTCTCGGTGATTATAATGGCAAGCAGGAGAGGTAATATAAAAGAAACTCTTTTTAAAGAACAGAAATTCAGAACTACATCTTCACTGATGAAGGTTCGTATGGAATCCATAACCTGGACAAATCTAATCAGCGGGGAACCTTTTAAAATTACCACTGCTTATGGAGATTTATCATCATCGGAGCAGGATCAGTATCTACTTCTCCTTATAGAAGCTGCTCGTTCCAAAGATCTTGAAATCAAAAGGAATGCCTCTTTTGCACTCAGGGAAATAGGAGACAGACGTTCTCTATTGCCATTATGTAAAATAATGGAAGAAGAAGAAGATCCGAATATAAAAATGAACATAGCTCTCGCACTTGGAATAATAGGTGACGAAAAATCTATGGATACATTAAAAAAATCGATGAAAGATGAGAATCCTCTTGTAAGATGTTCCATAGCGACGGCAATAGGAGGAATAACATCTGAAGAATCCATAGAATTATTGAAGCAAATGATGGACGATGATGACAGCTGGAGGGTAAAAAGAAGTGTTATCATGTCTCTTATGAAATTTCGGGAAGACAGTGCTTTTTCTGCAATAGTCGCAGCAATAAATGACAGAGAACCTGCAGTAAGAGCCAGTGCAGCTATTGCACTGGGAGAAATGGGCATAGAAGAAGGAATAGAACCACTTGAAACCATACTTTCAGGTGACTCTGAACCATCGGTAAGAAAAGAAGCCATCCTGGCTCTCCAGGAAATAGGAGGAGAATCTATAATAAAACCATTATGCAGAACCCTTTCGGAAGATGAAAGTAAAATCGTAAGAAAAAGTGCCATATCGGCACTTGAATTGATAGATAATGATATGGTTACAGAAACTCTCTGCAATACATTGAAAAATGATAAAGACCCCGATATAAGACTTGCTGCAGCAGAGACTCTTGCAACAAAACACAGAGAAGCTTTAAAAATAGCTCTTGATGATAAAGACGGCATGGTCAGGGAATTTGTCAGGGAAGAACTTAAAAACAGTTATCAGTGAGCAGTAACCAGTGACCAGTGAAGCTTGCACGTTAAGCTAATTTCAACTGATAAACTGATTAAAATATTTAGAAAGGATAAAAAGGCATGTTTGAAACATTTTCTGTAAGTACTCCTTCAAGAGTCTGTATGATAAATATAGACAGTGAAGTGGAAAAAATAATAAAAAAAACCGGTATAAAAAATGGTATCTGTGTAGTGTTCGTACCTCATACGACAGCAGGTGTTACAATTAATGAAGGAGCCGATCCTGCAGTAATAAGTGATATTACTGATACAATGAATAAACTTATACCTGTGAGGGAACAATACCGTCATATGGAAGGTAATTCTGATGCGCACATAAAGACGAGCCTTGTAGGTTCTTCGGAACATATCATAATAGAAGACGGTAAGGCTGTAATGGGAACATGGCAGAGAATATTTTTCTGTGAATTTGACGGGCCGAGAAATAGAAAAGTCTATGTAAAGATTATAGGCGAATAACCTGTAGTGAACAGGCAGTGCCTGTTCACTACTTTTTATTTTAGCATTTTATTGAGAGCTTTTATAGTTTCTTCCATAGCTTTCTTTATATCTGCATCAGGCTCTACCTGATAGGCAGCCA
>DAIOEN010000108.1:0-24032 GCA_036746235.1 Vulcanimicrobiota bacterium
CTCTGAGTCTTTCTTCTTCTTCTCTTCTGAGTCTTTCTTCTTCTTCAGCCCTGAGTCTTTCTTCTTCTTCAGCCCTGAGTCTTTCTTCTTCTTCAGCCCTGAGTCTTTCTTCTTCTTCTCTTCTTCTTTCTTCCTGCTGTCTTAATTTCTCTTCTACTTCCAGTTCCGATTCTTTAACGAAAGTAATAATTTCCTCAATATTTGTTTTACGTTTAATACACATCTGAAGGTCAAACTCTAAAAAAATATCATCAGGGAAATTATTTAATGTATCATGATAGTCTTTTATCAATGTCTCAAGGTCATGTTTTTCATTTAATAACTCATCTGAGAACTGTCGAACCCCTTCCAGTTCAGGGGAGAAATCCGGTAAACTGTTTAATTTTTCGACAATTTCCTCAGAAGGAGTTACATTTTTTTTCTGTAACTGGGCCAGTAAAAATCTGGCTTCTACATTATGAGGTGCATCGGATAAAAGCTTTACAAGCTCAATGTAAGCCTCATTAATCATTTTTTGATATATATATATCCTGACAATAGCATTTTTTGCCTTTACATTATAAGGATCAATTTTGATGATTTTCTGATAACATGATAATGCTGCAAGTTTTTTACCTCTCTTCAGATTGGCATCAGCATATAACATCAATGAAGGAATATCTTCCGGACTCTGTGTTATCATCTCTTCATATTTATCAATCTGATGATCCAGACTAGTTTTCATTAAATTTCCCTTCTTTCGGCAAGTAAAAAATAAATCTGCTACCTTTATCAAGTTCGCTTTCCACTCTAATACTTCCTCCATGAACTTCAAGAATATATTTCACATTTGCAAGCCCCAGACCTATTCCTTTTATCTTTGCTGTAATAGCACTGTCACCACGATAAAATTTTTCAAATAAACAGGGAATAACCTCACGGGATATACCTATACCATTATCTGCAACAGTTATTTCCCAGACATGCTCCTTATCTGTCAGGGTAACTGCTATATCTCCTCCATCGGGTGAATATTTAATGGCATTACTTAAAAGATTAATCATAACCCTGTAAAGCATATCCTCATCACCAATGAGAGGACAGGAACTGACTGATGAATTAAATATAATTTTATGAACAGCCTGCGGAGAAATTACCACTATTGATTTATTTATAATATCAACAAGATTTATTCTTTCCTTTTTAAATTCGTATCGTCCTGCTTCGAGTCTGGATAAATCAAGTAAATTATTTATGAGATCCAGTAATCGGGAGGATTCTTCCTGAATAATGGAAAGATATTTTTTTCTCCTGTTTTTATCAAGTTCTTTATTAATGAGTATATCTACAAAACCCATAATAGAAGTAAGAGGAGTACGTAACTCATGAGAAACCATAGAAACAAAATCGGATTTCATCTGCTGTATTTTCTTCATATGAGTTATATCATGAAAAACTATAACCTTACCGAGAATTTCTCTCGAAGTATCCCTTATAAAAGCACAATGAACATCAAATATTCTTCCGTCTTTCCCAAGAGGTATTTCAATAAAATTGATTGCATCCGGATTTTCTGAAATTTCTTCGACAAGAGAAATAAACTCTGGCTCTGCTATTAATTCTCTATAATTCATACCTTCCAGAGAAGAGCAGGTTACACAGAATAGTTTTTCCAGTGCCGAATTAATCAGTACAATTGCATTAGAATCGTTTAAAACCATAACCCCGTCTGAAAGACTTTTAAGTACTGCTTCTGTCTTAATTTTTTCAAAGGTTATCTTTCTATTAAGTTCTTCAAGTTCTCTCGCTCTTTTCTTCTCCAGATCATAGAGACGGGCATTTTCTATAGCAATAGCAGCTTGATCACCTATCATAGAAAGAAATTTAAGCTGTTCTTCTGTGAAGTCATCGTCAGGAGAAGCTTTTCTCAGATTTAAAACCCCTCTTAACTGCTCCTTAACTTTAAGAGGTACACATAGGCTGGATTTTATATCTTCCTGCCTGACAACAATGTTGGTAAATTCACTGTTATCAGCTTTCCCAACAAGAAGCAATGGCTCTCCTGTGAGAGCAACCTTGCCTGATATACTATCACCGATTTTCACAGAAACATTTTTAAGTTTATCCATATCAAGGCCTATAGCTACCGTAAGAACCAGTTCTTCCTGTTCATTAAGCAGCATAATAGAGCCTGCTTCCGCTCCAAGATATTTTATAGTCATTTTCATAATAAGATCCAGGACTTCCGGAAGGTTCAGAGTGGAATTTATGGCTTTGGCTATTTCATATAAAGCCAGTAATTCTTCTGATGTTTTATAAGATGATAGAATACCTGACATAATTCAACTTTCTATATATTTATATGAGAATGATGAAGTTTACAACTTCACTGGATACAGATTCTCATATCTGGTTGCGACCGCTCCGGTCATATCTGTTATTATAATTTATTTCATCCTCGTAATGCGTAATGCGTAATACGTTATTGGCTATATTTCCACGCATCACGCATAACGATCATAAGTCACCTAAATAGCTGCTCCCAGGGCTTTTTTTTGTTTTCTGACTTCATATCTTATTCTGCCAAGGTTGGCTCCCCTGGTAGCAATAATAACAAGAATTTTATCTTCCGATACAGGCTCCATAGCAATAACATTATCAACATATTCAATAACAGAATGTGTGACTGCACCTTTGGATAATTGCTGTCCCATAATCTCTGCAGATTTTAAACCTTTAGAGGCCAGGAGGCCAATATCATTTAAATCTGAAGAGGAAAAATTCTCTATTACACTGTTCAAAATCTTACCCTGTGAATCAACTATTAAGCCGGCCACTACACCGCCTAATTTTATAAATTCATTTAAAATATCTTCTGCAGACAAAGGACACCTCCATTAAAATTAATTGGACATTTTTCTTGGCAAATCAATACGTCCGCCTTTAGAGCCGGAAGTCGGTATATCATGTTCAGAACTTTTCCCCTTTTGCGGCAGTTCAATTCTCATGGCTTTCATAGGCCCTGCTCTGTCAACGGAAAGTTCCGGGAAAGAAGGAGAACTTTCAATTTTTTTATTCGATGGCATATCTTTTCTGGGAAGTTCTATTTTAAGTCCATTTTCACTTTTTTGGGAAGAAGTTACAGCAGAAATTGGAGTAATTTTTTCCGGAAGAGGAAAATCTGCTTTATTCTTTTTTCCACGTTCAAAAGGCGAAGCAGGAGGACTTATTTCCTCAAAATCCATATGTTGTGAAGAAGAATAATCGGTTACATTCAGACCTGAAGGCTCACCATAGATATTATCCGACATATCTTCTGATATAAAATCCTTCTGTACATTAAAATCTTTTTCCTGAAGAAGAGAATCTTCATATAATTTAATTTCAGATTGAAGTAAATCTAATTCGTCTTCACCTGGAGATGAACTTATCAGATAATTAGGCCTGGAGGAATTCAATTCATCGTGGGACACTAATTTATAGTTCATATCAGACGTAAAGGCTGAAGCCTCAGATTTAACAAAAGGATCGTTTGGCAATACTTTAATCCTGGAAACTTCAGAAGAAATTACTGTTTCCTGCTGCTGTTTTCTTACTACACAGGCTATAATAAGCCATACTATAAGAGCTATGAAAATAAAAGAACTTATTGCAAAGACAAACCATAAAGTATCAAGATTGTTATGGGCAAATCTCTCAATATTATTTAAAACCATGGTTACAGAAGATAAAGCAATCACAGGCATATTAATCACCTTCAACAGGAGGTTACTCTGTTTCAATAGTAAATTCTATAAGTTTTGGATCCGCATCTTCAGGTTCTTTAACAGTTTCTATTTTCCTGGTCATTTCCATGATCTTTTCCATAGTATCTTTGAATTTTATATTTATTTCGCATATGCCTTCATAGGCTTTCTTGGCATCTTTATATTTACCTATTTGTTCAAAGGTTCTTCCAAGATCATACCTGAGTTCCAGATATTCATCATCAGTCATACCTGTTGCATCGAGTCCGATTTCCAGGATTTTACGAAACTGACGGGATGCCAGTTCTTTAAACCCTTCCTGATAAAAACAATCACCTATCATTTTTAAAGAAGAAAGCTTCCTGGAACTCTCCTTTGATGCAGCATTGAATGCTCTGACTGAATCCTCAATAAAACCTATCTTCTTATATATAATACCCCAGTTATAATAAGCTTCTGCCAGCTGTGGATCTACAACTTCGTTAATCTTAACATTATCAACCAGTTCATAAACATTACCGCTGGCAATAAGCTTTTTAGACCATTCTACAGCACTATCAAGATCACCCTTACGGGCACAGGTAAGAGTTAATTTAGAATATATACCTGGATAACCGGATGAATTATCCAGAACCTTTAAATAACTGACTATTGCTTCATCCCACATTTGATTATCAAAATAAACATTTCCCATACAGACATGCAGTTCAGGACTGTCCTGATTCTCTTTCAAGGCCTTCTGAAATGTTAGAGCAGCTTTCTCTAAATTACCGCTCTTTGCCTGAGAATTAATAAGAGAACAGTATTCTTCCATTACTTTATCTTTAAGACCCGATTTATCATAGAGGCCTATAAGTCTCTGTCTGTAATCAAGGTTTTCCGGTGTTAACTGAGTAATTTTGGTATAAACCTCTATACTTTCTTCTTCTCTTTTTTCCTTTATCAAAAATTGAGCTGCCAGTTCATAATTTTCTATAGCTGAAGGAATATTGTTTTGAGATAAGTATATCTCGCCGATTGTTTTCTGTATTTCAATAGCATCTGATACTCTCTCTACTTTGCAATATATATCTACAAGCACTTTATATATTTCTATAATCTGGTCCGTCATGGCATGTTCTCTGTAAAGAGAAACTATATCAAGACATTCCTTTATGGCATCATCAAAACGATTTAATTTAAGATATTCATCCAGTAAAATACGATAAATACCTGTAGTATCAGCCAGTTTATTCATTTTAATATAGGTCTGAACCACATCTTTGCATTCCGTAATAGCAGTATCAAAATCACCTGCACTGGAAAGAACAGAAACAAAGTCTTTCTGGAATAATAAAGCTTTCTCAATATTTTCCTCCTGTGAAAGAACTTCTATTATCTTCTTATAATAAGGAATCTGCTCTTTGTGTTTATGCCGGTCAGAATAAAGCTTTAGAATTTCCTCATAAATTCCGAGTCCGTCATCGAACATTTTCCGGGAAAAATACATATCTCCTATCCTGGAATTAACCTCTATGGATGAGTCAATATCTCCCTTGTTTTTATAAACTTTTGCCAGATCCTGTAATATAGCTACAGCTTTATCTATTTCATTAAAATTAAGATACATATCACTTAACTTTTTATATGAGTCAATATTGCCCGGTTCCATATCTATTATCTTTTGATAAAGCTCTTTTGCTTCTTTCTGCATATCTGATTTTACATAAATATCTATAAGAGAGAAATAATGATCTACTGCTTCCTGAGTTCTCCCTTCCTGAGATAAAAGGTCACTTAATTTTACAATTGTTTCAATACTGTCAGGCTGTATTTCAAGGAGATTATTAAATATTTCTATTGCATAGCTGATAAGGTTATGTTCAAGATAAATATCTGCAAGGGACATATATTCCTTAACTGCTATATCGGGAATCCCCTGCTTTATATAATAATTACAGAGTTTTTTTCTTACGTTGATATCATTTGGTTCCATATCCAGAACCTTTTTACACACCTCAATAGACTTCATATAATTGCCTCTTCTGTCATAGGCATTCGCAAGGAAAATATATTCAGGTTTTACCTTTTCTGTCTTACCCTGTAAAGAATAGACTTCTACTATTTTCTCTCTTACATCCAGATTAACAGGCATATAGCAGAGAACACGTCTGTAGACTCCGATTGCAGGATCATACTGTTCTTTTTCTACATAGACATTCCCAAGCGTCAATAGTTGTTCCAGAGCTTCGTCAATCTGACCTATTGATAGATAAACATCAACCAGTGTTTCTCTTATAGCACTGTTTCTCGGATCTAAATCCAGAACCTTCTTGAAATTATCTATCCCTTCTTCCAGCATATCTTTCTCTATGTAAATTTCACCTATTTTAGAAAGAGTAGGTATATGATTCGGATCTGATTCAAGTACAAGTTTAAATTCTTTTATACTCTCTTCATATTCACCTTTTTCAAGATGGTTAAGAGCAAGCTCATAATGCATATCAGCACTGTCGGGGAATAAGGATATCATTCTATGATATGTTTCATCGGCTTTTGTATGCTCGCCAAGTTCCCTGTACAGATTCATAGTCATTAAATATTCTTCTTTTGCAGCATCTGTAAGTCCCTGTTTTGTATAAATCTCTGCAAGTAACATATGGGCATCAACGCTTTTGGCATCAAATTCAAAAACCTTTTCGCATATATTTGTGCCTTCTTCATAGAGATTTTTATCAAGGTACGTTTTCCCGAGAGCTATAAATTCCGGTATGGCATTATCTATATCCTCTATGGCAAGCAAATTATTAATCAATTTATGCCTTGCCTGAAGGTTGCCCGGATCGAGTGTAAGAATTTTCTGATATATTTCTATTACTTTTTCTCTTACTTCTCTGTTGCCCGGTTCCCAGTCAAGAAGCCTTTCATATAAGAGTATAACCTTATCAAGGAGGCCGTCCTTGGTATATATATCGGCAAGCCTCATACAGGTCTGTATGGCTTTATCCACAAGGCCTTCATTGGAATAAATATCACCGAGTCTTGTAAGAATATCTATATTCTCAGGCTCAATTTTAAGAATATTTTCATAAACTCTTATAGCTTCCTGAACTTCATTCTTCTTTAAATAAATGTCACCTGCCTGAGAAAACCATTGAATAGCATTTGTATCTTTATGCTGTTTATAACATATGTCTCCTAACTGTTCATAAACACTGGCATCATCAGGTGTAAGTCTGAGAACTTCCTGGTATTCACCGATAGCTTCACTGTTTTTTTCAAGTTCCGTATATATAAGGCCCAGGTGTTTATGGATCTCAGCAGGGTTGGCAGGATTCATTTCTATACTCTTTTTAAATTCGGCTTCTGCATCACTCAGATTACCTTTAGCCAGGTATACAAGGCCAAGTTTCCAGTGTATTTCAGCTCCGTATTCTTCCAGAGCGTCTCTTACCTGACCTAAATCTGCAGTAGGGGTTCTGACGAAAAAAGAGCTTTTTTTAGGTGTTCCTTCACGTTTTTCCAGATTTAAACATTCCTGAAATATTTCAATAGCTTCATCATAATTTCCATCTCTTTTGCATACTTCGGCCCAGTTTATATACTCAGCAATAGCATCACGATAGGAACTTTTACTTTTGCACATATCTATCAATTTTCTGCGGACATCTGAACTGTGGGGATCCATTCTGAGTGCTCTCTGATATTTAGCAATAGCACTGTCATATTTATTTTGTTTTGCCAAGTCATCCCCCTGACGAACTATCCTCAAGAATTTAGGGTCAGACATTTATTATAAGTCCTCCTCCAGTATGATAATCACTAAAATATCATTACTTAAGCTGTATATTAATCAGGGAAACAGACAGGAGGTTACCGGGTGTTACCTCTTTAAAATCTATTTACCGGAACAGTTTCTATTAACAAAAACTTGCCATAATATTATATACAAATAACATATAATGTGTCAATTCATCGATACCGTTTTTTACGACAGGTAAATTCACTCTTACTGGAAATTGCACTTGATTTCATAAATTTATTAATTAGTAAATAGTGAAAAGTGAATAGTAAAAAGCAAGTAAAATCAGGTTTTTTCACTTTTCACTTTTCACTCTAAATATTCTGTGATGAAATTTTTTTTTCCATTGTATATAAAATCACCTGTCATTTTTTATGCACTCGCAAATTTATTCTTCCCTGTTAATAAAAACTGCTCGTAAGTTAAAAACCATATTACTCTTACCTGTTTCCCTGCCAGTTGTTATCCTCCGGCTTTTAACTGTTCTTCCAGATGCTGGATTCTCTGTGTGACATCACGATATTTTATGTCTACACCGAATATTTCTTCATACATTGCCAGAGCTTCTCTTATCATGCCACGTCTTTCATATAAAAGCCCGAGATTATAACGTAATTCCTGATAGTCTATGTCCTTATAACCTTCTGATGAAAGACCTTTCTTAAATTGATTGATAGCAAGATTTCCCATCCCCATCTGTTCAAAACACAATCCAAGCATATTATATGCATCCAGTAATTTCTCAGGACATTTTACCAGTGATTGAAATTGTTCTATAGCATTTTCTAAATCCCCGAATTCCTTGTAAATTATACCAAGGTTATATCTGGCTTCGAAGTCATCAGGGTTTTTATCTATTGCTACTTTATAACGGTCTACAATATCTCCGAGAATTTCCTTGTTTTTTAAATCTTTACTGACCTGTATGGCCTGCTGCAGTTTTCCGAGTTTTATATAGCCTGCAGTCAGTCTCTGCAATGCATCTATATGGGTGGGACTGAGCCTTCTTATAAGCTCAAATTCCTGTAAAGCTCCCTCAAGATCATTATTTTTATCAGCCAGTAATATACCGAGCTGATAACGGGCTTCCAAATTATTCTGATCAAGAGAGAGAACCTTATGATATGCGTCAATAGCTTTACTATAATTACCATCGTAACTGTATATTTCAGCCATAGACATATATTCCTGCATGGCTTTACTGTTGAAGCCTTTCTTTTCATACAATTCAGCCAGTTTGTAATGAACATCATAATTTTTTGGTTCTATCTGTAATATCTTTTCATATAATTCTATAGCTTTATCCAGATCATTTTTTTTCAGGAATATTTCAGATAAATTCTGACACTCTGCTATAGCTTTTTCTCCAAGATCTTTTCTTCTGTATACTTCTATAAGTTTTTCTCTTGCCGTAATATGAGTCGGTTCAGCGCCTATAACATTTTGCGCCATTTCCATTGCCTGATCATATTTACCCTGATTGATATAAATATCTGCAATAACAAGATTTTCTTCTATCGCCTTACTTGACATTCCACTTTTCATATAAAGCTGGCTTAATTTAACATGAGCATCAAGATGTTCGGGAGCCAGTCTTGTTATAGCTTCATAACTTTCTATTGCATTATTATATAATTTCTTATCAAGATACATTTCGGCAATAAGCAGATACTCCTGTATGGCTTTATCATTCACACCAAGCTGTGCATAAGTATCTGCAAGTTTTGTATGGGTCAATAAACCTTCCGGTTCTATTTTCAGCATTTTCTGATATATATCAACTACTTCTTTAATCTGTCCCTTTGAACTGTATATATTTGCCACTGCAATATATTGATATATGGATTCCCTCTTTTTATCCTGAGTAAGTAAAATCTCTGCCATATTCTCCCTGGCAATGACATCGTCACTATCTAAAGCAATAAGTCTCTGATATATATCAAGAGCACTGTCATAAATATTACTCTCTTTATACAGTTGACCGAGTTCCAGGTATTTCCCTCTGAGACCTTCTTCATTTCCTGTTAAATTATATAATTCAATCATCTGATGGTATATATTTATCCTGTCTGTTTCCTGATTACAAATTTCTTCATATTCTTTAATAGCTTCTTCAAGTAAGCCAAAATCTATTAACATAGATACAAGATTATTTCTGGCAATTATATCGCCGGCTCTGGCCTCTGCACGCCATTGATCTATCTGTGCACTTAAGCTCCCAGGAGCAGGTGTTCTCTTTGACACCGGCACATTTTCCGAAACAGTTTTTTCATCTGACACTTTTTTCTGCTCTTCATTATCAGAAACAATCTCTTCAGGTCTGAAATCAACTACCATTGCATCAGTCGGTTCATGTAGATCTCCGTGTACGTCCTCTTTTTCTTCCTCTTCATCTTCTACAGGCCTGAAATCAACTACAGCTATATCGGAAACAGATCTGACTTCTTCATGTCTGGATATGTCTGCAACAGGAGGTTCCTCTATGGCAGGAGCAATTTCCACCCTGATTTCTTCTGCCTGTTCCGTAGAAGATTTCTCTTCAGTTTCTTCTTCTTCAAAAGTAAGAGTAATCCCTTCTCCATCAGGGTCAAAAGCAAGTAAAGCTGTTTCTCTATCATCCACTATCTCACCTATGGAAATGCCTGCAGAGATATTAGAACTCTGTTCAGGTTCTTTTTGTCTGCTAAAACCACTATCGGGGAATGACTTCTGTTCCTCACGAGTGGGCGGTTTTGCCAGTGCTTCTACTGGCTGCATTCTGGCAGTTTCTTCAGAGGGTGACTCTACAAGTCTTCCGCTTCCCGTCTTGGTACTTATCAAGGACCTGGCAGTAGGAGCACTGAAGTCACCCCTTTTGGGTATAATTCTTGGCTTTAACATCTGGTCAGGTCTGATTTCCTCAAGAGGAGCCATTAGAGATGGTTTTTTTACTTCTTCATCTCTTTCTGGAAAACTTATCAAAGGAGCTTTTCTTTCTTCTTCCACAGAAGCAGGAACTAATTCCTCCTGATGCATAACCGGAGGCTCAGATTGAGGAAAATCATCAGGAAATTGCATCATCTCTTCTTTTATATTCGGGCGCATTTTCTGCGCATCTTCTTCATTCAGCATAGTTTTATATGGTGTTAAAGGTTTTGTAGATCTTACAGGATGCATCCCCGGCCCCGGAAGCATGGTATTACTTAAAGACAGCTTTGCAGTACCCTGCTGGGCCTGTATTTGAGGCATTCTTGCCGGAACAGGGGCGGGGCCACCTCTTTTGGGGCCAAGTGGTTTTGTCATAGGTGAGCCATCTCCGCGCGGTATATTCATAATTCCTGACATGGGCCTTCTGAGACCTCTGGCCGCCGGCAATGCTCCATCTCTCATTCCTGCCATAGGAGGCTGTACAGGAGTTTCTCTTTCTACAACAGGAGGAGGACTGGAATATCCCAGTTCTTTTATCATGCGAAGGGCTTTGGCATGTTTGCAATCAAGGTCCAGTACTATTTCACACATCTGAATGGCATTGGGTTTCATTTCCTGTTTCAGATAATCTTCAGCAGCTGCAAAGTATTCCTTTACTGCTTCCTGAACCTGTCCTCTTATTAAATATAGTTCACCCAGTTTTTCCCGGGCTTCAGTCTTCAGAGGGTTTATATCTACTATTTTTCTGAATGCCAGTATTGCAGAATCTATTTCACCTTTTTCCTGGCATACAAGCCCCAGTTCAGTGAGAGCTTTAATATGTGTAAGATCATATCTCAGGATAAAACGAAATGCATTTTTAGCATCTTCCAGCTGACCGAGTTCTCTGTAAAGAGTACCGAGATTAAGATGGGTTTCCGTATCATCAGGTTGAAGTACTGTTACTCTCTTATACGTTTCGGAGGCTTTGAGAAGTTCACCTTTTTCCCAGAAAGCCATGGCTACTTCTTTATACTGGGCTATTCCCTCTTTTATATGTCCCTGTTTAACATTCATAATAGCGAGTTCGAGTCTGGCATCCAGGTTATCAGGATCTACTTCAATACCTTTTTGTAAAAATTCAAGAGCTTTTTCCGACTGGCCCTGCATACTGCAGATACGAGAAAGAGCAAAACATTGCTCTCTTACGTCATCTTTGTTATCCATATGATTATAAATTTCAATTAATTTCTCACGTGCTTTAATACTTTCAGGGTCAAGCCTTATTATTTTATAACATATGTCTATGCCCTGGTCTAAAGATGTATCTCCAAGGTATATATCAGCTATTTTAAGATACTGATCTGTTACTTTAGAGATTAATCCACGTCTGGCATAGAGATCGACCAGTTCATAACAGATCTGAAGGTTTTGAGGCTCAACCTGTATCAATTTTTCATATTCTGTTATAGCCTGATCAATATCTCCCTGCTTGGCAAATGTCTGAGCTACCTTAAAACTCGCATTACTGTTTTTTGACATTCCATGCACCTCCTTGTTTACTCAGGAACCGGGTTGCCATCACCTCCTTATAATATAATATACTATGGGAGGAAATTACTTAAGGATGAAACCTTTCTTCATTACTGATGATATACATAATGGTAAATAATTAATTCTCTATGTATATCTAAAATCCTTCTTAAAAGTAAATAAGCTTAACTTAAGTATATTTAAAGAAGAAATCTTCTTTAATAAATACAAAAGAAAGCTTATTAGCTTTGAATAATATACTGTACATAAGCTTTTTCCCACCTTCAGGAAAAAAGGTTTAAACTACATATATTCTGCCATCTACAGAACCTACTACTTGGAATATTATATCACAAGAAAGAGAGCATGTCCAGTACGGATAAGCTTTCAGCTATCAGGAGTCAGCAGTCAACTTTTATAGTCAGAAGGTGTGCTGACATTGTCACTTTAATTGATTTGATAAAAAAGTTATTAGTTCTTAGCCTTTAGCTATTAGCTATTAGCCTTAATTATTAACTAAAAACCAATAGCTAATTGATAAAAGCCAGGTGTTTTTTGTTAAATATGACAAAGTCGAGATTATAATACCAGTCAGGCAAAACAATGGAATTTATAATGTACGCTTTATAGCGAAATGGTATTACCTGATAGCTGACTGTTGATAGCTAACAAAAAAAAGAGGAAAGTAGAAATTCTACTTCCCTCTTTGAATAAAAGAGTAACTAGTACTTTAAGACCTTCGGTGTTATCATAAAGACAACTTCCGTAGACTGCATAGCAGCACTCTTATTTCTAAATAAAGCACCTAAAATAGGTATATCACCCAGGATAGGTATCTTACTTATGTCGACTCTTTCATCGTCTCTGAGTAATCCACCGACTATAATGGTATCTCCGTCTTTTACCCTTACAGTGGTAGATGCAGATCTTGTAGCAACCTGCGGGAAGTTCTGGATAAAGCTGGTTACTGAACTTACTTCAGGTGTTATCTCTGTAGTAATATATCCGTCACCATTGACAATAGGAGTTACACTCAGAACAACACCTACGTCTATATAGGTAGCCTGATAAAGTCCTGCTCTCGGATCATAGTAAACCAGAGGAATACGATCACCTAAATGGATATTGGCTTTCAGTCCATCCATGGTTGTTATTCTCGGGTTTGCAAGAAGCTTTGCTTCCGATGATGAAAGAAGGAAGTTTATTGTTGACTGTAATGAGAAAGCTGTCCTTGTAAATGTATGAATACCTATATCACCCATTGGCAACGTGGCGGTACCTTCATCTACAGGATTTGCACCGGTACCACCAGTATGAACTCTTTCAGACCATGTTGCCTGTAATGAAGAACCCCAGTTAATACCGAGATTTCTTGAAGTTGAAGATGCAAGTTCAAGTACTTTCAATTCCATAGAAACCTGTGGCTGTGCTACATCAACACTGGCAAGGAAATCCTTTACAGTGGTGAGGGTTCCTTCGGAACCGGTAACTATAAGGGAATTTAATCTATTATCTACAATAATACTGCCCTGTGGTACAAGTCCTCCCATCTGGGATGCCACTTCAGATGCCCTGGCATATTTTACCTTGAACACCTGAGTTACCGGCGGCGGTGGTGCCGGCGGCGGTGGCGGTGGCGGTGGGCCAGGGACATCCAGATTTGCGATTAAAGCTCTTATGTCTCTAATCTGATCGGGAGTACCCTTTACTATAACAGCCTGAATTCTTGTATCGGCAGAGGCTGCATTCTGGAATGTTGCATTGATTGTATTTGCTACAGAAGAAGCATCTGCATACTCTAAATTGATAACCTGAGTTGTAATCTCTTCAGGTATCTTTTCCGGAGGCTGAGGTGCCGGGAATACTGTAGCAAGATGTTCGGGACTGTCTATTACTATAACATTTCCAATCCTTCTGTAATCAAGATCATGAAGTCTTAAAACAAGGTTCAGAGCTTTTTCAAGAGGAACCTTTTCAAGACGTAAAGTTATACCGCTGGCGCTGACACCAGGGCCAAGAACGATATTTTCTTTTGTCTGATCTGAGAAAAGTTTAAGTACATCAGCAAGATCTGCGCTCTTAAGATCGCAGGAAACAAGCTGCGGGTCTGGCTCTTTAACAACTGTTCTCGGTCTGCTCTGAGCCTGGGCAAATACATCAGGACCTTTAACGCCAGGAGCATCTATTGCAACAGCAACAATTTTGCCGTTGTTTGAAAGAGCAGCCTGGAATTCGGAAGGTTTTGACAGATCTATAACTACTCTTACAATATCAGGATCACCACTGCCATCATGGATAGAGAACTGACCGGTTCTTATCTGTTTGATAGAAGCAATATTTACGGGAGTAGTTTTAACTGTTTTTGAAAATAGAGCAGGGAAAATATCTATAATAATAGAATTATCTGGTTTTTTCTGCTCTACAACCTTATATTGTACCTGGCCAGTAGCATAAATATTAACCTGAAGCTGGCCCGGATATTCTTGAACTTCAATTTTATTAATGTGCGGACTTTCGCCTGCAAAAACTGATGAAGATATAACTAAAATAAGACACACAAGCAAACTAGTCATCACACTAGTTTTTAATGTTTTGCACATAAACTATTTTTGCACCTCCTGTTGTAATGGTAATGTACCTTTTTGTCCTTCTTTAACCAGAATAACTTCCTTTTCTGTTACCTGTAACACCCTGTATCCATCCTGTAACTCCATACCTGCCTTAACAGTATATCCTTTAGTGTTGGAACTTACAATTCCAACATATTCGGAACCATTCCATAACCAGCCTTTATACGTGAATAAACCCCTTATTACAGAATTATCTATCTTGGCAGGTTTCTGTGGTACAGTTTGCGGAACTCCTTCTGCTGTAGCCGGAGTTGCTGTTGCCACAGGCGGTGGTGTAGCCTGTCCACTTTTTCCGGAAGCAGGCGTAGCTGAACTCTTCGGAGGAAGAGTTGCTGGAGCGGTTGGTTGCTGTATATTAGATGGTGGTGCTCCACCGCCTTCTATTAAATTTTCAAAAGGCCTCGGCTGTCCGGATTCCGCATTAGGTTGATATTCACCTGCCTGTGTAGGCTTTGGTGCAGGAGTCGCTTCTCCCGGTTTAATCTCAATCTCCTTCGAAGGGGGTTTACCTTCTTCCTGGGCAAAGACGAACTGTAATGTCATTGCTACAAGAAAAACTACTACTAAAAGAGAAACCACCCCTATAAATCTTTTCATAGCTATTGTTGTACACCTCCTTTAGTAAACTGATAGGCCATTAATGGTATTGTAATATTCAAAGTCTGGTACCCACCTTTACTCTTCTTGGGCCCCAAACTTATACTATTAACAACAACCAGCTTATTAAACCTTGACTTATCAGATAATGTATTCAAAAAAGTTCTCAATGTATCATACTGACCTTCTACATTCATCTGCATAAGGTAGGTATTATAAACACTGCCTCCGCCCTCACCGGCCTGACCGGCAGTAGCACTCCCCGGAGTGATAGAGAGAATAACAAAATCCCAATCCTGCAAATTTCCTCTTACTTCTGCTACAAGTCTCTCTATTGATTCAAGGTAACTGGGAATAAAATCTTCCCCACCCTCAACATCTACCTGGAGATTTGCAAGTTCTTTCTGGGCATCCTGAAGTTGTTTCTCATATTGATCCATATTCTGAACATAAGCTTTATCTGCATCTCTCTGATTTGTAAGTTCAACTATACCTCCAGGACCTTTTTCCAGTGCGTCAAGTTCCTGTTGTTTTGGTTGATAAACAAACAAATAAAAACCTATACCTATTAAAATTACTAAACAGAAAAAAACCGCAATCTTCATCCCGGCGGTCATTTTGTTCCACCCCCTCCCACAATCACGTAATTAGCTGACATACTGAAATTATAAAGAATAAATCCCCTACCATCTTCACTCCTGCCTATAGAACTTACGACAGGATTATCAAAAGTAGGAGAGTCGATAATATTTCTCATGAATAAAGCAACTATAGCAAGACCATCTTTATTACCTGCCACAGCCTTACACCCAAATTTTACATTTTTACCTCCTGGCTGAATTTCCAGACTTTCAATCCATACATTCTTTGGTATAATCTTTGTAATCTCTCCGAGAAGAGTGCTGTAATTTTTTGGATCATCTCTTAAAGATTTTAAGAGTTCAACCTGTTGTTTAATACTTTGAGTCAGTTGTTTATACTGATCAATCTTTAGCTTAAGAGGAGCTAACTGTTCAATTTCTTTCTGTAACTCTTCTATCTTGGCTTTCTTTTCAGCAATCTGATTATCAAGAGTTACCTTATAGTAAAAAAGCCCTCCTCCTACAGCCAGCAATACAAAGATAAGAAATATTGTTACCCCATCTATTAATTTTGGTCTTTTACGCTCAGATGGCAACAAATCTACCTTAACGGTCAATTCCTTCACCTCCTAAAATTAAACCTCAAAACTAACCATTTGATATTTACCGGGATTGGCAATCATAATTTGTCTCATTGCCAGGCCTACGGAAACCATAAGTTCAGGGGCCAGACTCTTGAGTCTATCCTCTGAAAAACCTATATCCTTCTGATAAGACATACTTATTAAAGGGTTGGCCTGCTGGACTTTTATACCCAGTTCAGCTTCCAGATATTTCTCAATATTAATAAAACATGATGTACCGCCACTGATAATAATAAGATCCACCATTTCTCCCCTGTATCTGGAACGATAATAATCAAAAGATCTCTGAATCTCTGTCACTAATTCTGTAAGCACAGGTGTAATAACATTAAATATACGCATAGCAGCCGGGGCAATTGGCGCAGCTTCTTTATCAACTCTTATAATTCCTTTTTCTTTCTTGAGCTTTTCAGCTTCATCGAAAGTTAAATTCAATGCCTGGCCAATAGCCTTGGTAAAATTATTGCCTGCTACAGTAATAGTTCTGTTATGACGGAGAATTCCATTTTTAACAATATTAATACTGCTGGAACTGGCTCCCAGATCAATAAGAGCAATAGTCTGATTAAACTGCTCTTTGTTGATGCTAACCTGCAGAGCACGTAAAATAGCAAAAGGTTCCAGGTCGATAGCCTCTGGCTCATACCCCGCCCATTCTATAGTTTCAACTATATTCTGTACCATTTCTTTCTGAGCTGAAACCAGAAGCACTTCCATATGCTTCTCATCACCTTCAATGGCTTTGGTAATAATCTGACAAGCAATCTGGGCGTCACTGGCTGAATAAGGGAGGTAACGTTCTGCCTCAAATTTTATCGCTTCATTCAGATCTTTTTCTGCCATCTGAGGTAAACGAATCGGTCTGACTACTACAGATTGACCTGCCACAGCACTGACTACCTTTTTGGCAGGTATCTCCCTGGACTCAAAAACCTGACGTATAGTTTCACCCAGTGCTTCAGGATCAACAATTTTCCCGTCTTTTACAGTTCCCTTGGGAGTATCTGCAAGTCCTACTCGAACCACCTGAGGCCCTTTTTTTGTATCTTCAATATACATTACTTTAACATTACTGCTGCCAATATCTACACCAACAGCTCCAACTTTAGAAAGCCCGAACAGACCCCTTAAAAATGCCATTTATTCACCTCCCCTCGTAAATAATCACATTTTTATAAAAATTTATAATTTCCAACGACAACATTTCCCCTCATCACCCCGTACAAATCACATAAAAAGTTTTTAATATCTTTCTAGATAAATAAAAAAATTCCTTCTAAATGCAAAAATAATTATTTATTATAGAGCAATATAATAGTTATATATCAAGTAAATAAGAAAAATACCAGTCAATAAATCTATTATATAATATAAATAATTCATCATGATAAAAAATGACGATAAAGACACCTAAAATCATTGCAGGTCCAAAAGGTATGGCTGTACGACCAAACCTGTATTTACGCTGAATAATACGAACAGGTACAACACAGATACCTATGAGTGCACCTATGACTATGGATAGAAAAAAAGATATTAGCCCGTTCTGCCATCCGATAAAAGCACCTATAAGAGCACCGAATTTTGCATCTCCACCTCCTATAGGTGGTAATTCTTCATCTTCTTCTCTGAATATGGATGCACTTACAAAAGAAAGTAACCCTGATACGGCACAAAAAAACATTGGCTCCTTCTGATGAGATAATCTTAAATATTCCGCATATATTTCTTCTCTATATATATCTTTAATAATATGTATAAGAAAAGAAAAAAGAAGAATTAAAAAAAATATAAGAAAACAAATGCTGGCAAATCCATCAGAAAGTCCTTCTTCTCCATAATTAATCAGTTTTATTATAGCTACAGAAAAGCCTATTATAAAAGTTAAAAAAAACGGAATACCAATAGCATCCCAGTTTTTAACAATCCATAGAAAAAAAGATTTTATATAAAGGTAAATACATATTCGGTCAGGAAGAGAAGGTATTGTAAATAAATTTTTTATAAATAATTTCACTTCTTTTACAAAATCAGAAAAAAATAAAAGTATAATTCCAAACCAGAATATAAATACAAAAAAAAGATAGCCACTTACAATTCCGAGAAGAGCATCCTTTACATCGGGAGGGTGAAGAAATAAACTGAAAGCCAGCCCGGCTATTACACCGGAAAAGGTTAATCTGTCAAAAATAAGTTGATATTTTAAATCTATAAAGAATATTATTACCATAAGAGAACCAAAAACAAGATACTTTAATGAAAGCAGTGTAATTCCAAATTTGAGATAAAAAGCAACAAACATAAGAGCAGTAAGAAATTCAACTAAAAAATATTGAGGCGATATAGGTTTTTGGCAATTTCTGCATTTTCCGCCAAGTAAAATAAAACTTATAAAAGGAATATTATCCCATGCATTTATTAAAACATTACAATGGGGACAGTGGGAACGTTCTACAGCAAGAGGTTGATATTTAGGAAGTCTGAATATACAGACATTCAGAAAACTGCCTACAAGAGAACCATATACAAACATACATAGTACATTAAATAAAATTAAAATCACCCTCCTGAGTTCAAAGTATATTATAATTTCTATAAAAACACTCTTTATCCTTCACTATTTATCTGTACAAAAAAATAAAAGAGAGAAGATAAACTTCTCTCTTTCATACGCAGATTGGATCTGTAATTATTTAACTATAAGACCCTGACCTGGTGCATACTGAGGATAACCGGTAGTTGTACCTGCAGATGCGTGTGCATTTGCTCCACTACAATACATTGTAAAGTTATCCGGCACTGAAACAGCAGAATATGCATAAGAACTTGTTGCACGGAAAGACGGACATATAGGTATAGTCTTCATGTAACCACCGCCACTGGTAGAACTCGTCAGGACACCTAATGAAGCAGGATAGGTTCCGGTATTATCAGTAGCGTACATTTCAAGAGCTGTAGCAAGGTTCTTAATGTTAGATTCACAGGCTGCTAACTGACCCTGAGCACGAGCTTTCAAAAAGTTAGGCACTAAAATAGCTGCCAGAATGGCAATAATAGCAATAACGATCATGAGCTCAATCAATGTAAAACCTTTTTTGTTTTTCACAATTTCACCTCCTTTCATAAATAGGATTTTAAATTTCGATTTTTTAATTTTTTAATCTACTATATACAATATACCCATTAAAAAAAAATTCTAGACATGAAATTTAAAAAAAATTTAAAATAAAAAAAATCTCCTTAATAAAATGGCTTAAAACATTATAAAAATCAGAAAAATTTATCTTTACTCAAAATATCTTTTAACTTATCAAGGGATTTTTTTATTAATCTTGAGACATGTTTCTGAGAAACACCCAGCTTTTTTGCAATTTCTATCTGTGTCAGATCCTTATAAAAGAAAAGAAATATAACATCTTTTTCCAGTATTTTTAATTGTTCTATTGCCTGTATGATAGCAATTCTATCTTCCACCGGTAATTTGAACGTAATATAACGTTGACTTTTTATGCGGTCAATAAGAGGAAAATTGAAATTTTCAGTTTCTCTATCTGATTTTGTTCCATCGAGAGAAGTTATTTTAAAATTATCTACTGCCTTTAATATTTCAGTTATACCTTCCTCTTTTATATTACAGAAACCGGCTATTTCAGAAAGTGTAGGAGGGCGTCCCTGTTCTCTGGTCAATTCTTCTATTGCTTTTATTATCTGTACATATATACTCTGAATCCATCTTGGTCTTTTTATAATACTGCTTTTATCCCTCAAATAATGTCTTATTTCACCACGAATCTTATGAGTAGCATAGGTACTGAACTTTACATTTTTTTCACTATCATATCCGTCAACGGCTTTAATGAGACCTATATAACCTACCTGAATTAAATCATCTATAGTTTCTCCGCTATCCTGATAATTTTTAGCAATATATCTTACAAGACTGAAATTATTCAATACTATCTGGTGACGGAGTTCTATATTTTTCGTCTGCCCATATTTTTTTAAAAGTTCAGCATTCATATATTCATTGGTAAAATTTTCACCGACAAAATTTTCACAGGCAAAATTATCATTCTCTTCACCGGGAAAATCATCATTTTCTTCATCGGTAAATTCTTCATGGGCATCATTTTTTTCATCAATAGATCCATCATGGATATCACCGGCAGAAACATCATGTCCATCATCATATTTCTTATTTGAAGGAAAATTTTCAGGTGTCATAGTTCTCCCGCATAAATTATTGTTAGTTTTTATAATTTCGTGACCCGTGACGCGTGACGATTCTCACATATAAATCTATAGTGAGCAGTGAATGGCAAGTGGTGAGTGAAGATGTCACTCACCACTCACTGCTCACTGATTTGATGCTTATTTTGAACAAAAAAATAGGGCACTTCTAGCCCCGCTGTTTACTCTGACATTACATCAAAGAATTTTATACATAAGAAATAAATTTATTTAATAGTTCCAATGAGCTGATACATAGGCATGAATACTGAAATTACAATAAAACCTACTATACCACCCATACCGACTATCATAATAGGTTCTAACATAGACGTAAGTGATTCCAGCATAAACTCTACTTCTGTATCATAAAAATCTGAAACCTTCGAAAGCATAGCATCTAAATTACCTGTTTCTTCTCCTACTGCTACCATCTGTGTAACCATAGGAGGGAATAAACCGCTCATACCAAGAGGACCTGCTATACTTTCACCTTCACGTATACTTTCTCTTACTTTTATTACTGTTTGAGCTATAATTTCATTACCTGAGGCCTTTCCTACAATTTCCAATGATTGCATAATAGGTACACCGCTGCTGAGTAATGTACCGAGAGTACGACAGAACCTTGAAATAGCAACCTTTTTATTCAACATACCAAAAATAGGTACACGAAGCTTAAACATGTCGTACTGCATTCTACCTGCCTGAGTTTTAACATATTGATTGAATACAACTACCAGGACTATTACCAGTAAAATAACAGGCCCCATAACGAGAGGATTTCTTGCTCCTTTTGTAACACCTATTAATATTTTAGTGGGAAGAGGTAAGGCCAGATCCATACCTTCAAACAGGTCTACAAAGGTCGGTAATATATAAGTAACCAGGAAAAATACTATAGCCAGAGCCATAATCAAAATTACAACCGGATAGGTCATTGCTGATTTAACTTTTTTGGCAAGTTTTAAATCAGCTTCAAGGAAATTAGCAAGTCTGTTCAGAACAGTATCCAATACACCGCCCATTTCACCGGCTTTTACCATACTTATATAGAGAGTAGAAAAAACATGAGGGTATTTGCCAAGTGCATTGGATAAAGTAGAACCGCCTTCTACATCTTTTCTCACTGCTATGAGAACTTCCTGCAACTTTTTATCTTCAGTCTGCTGAGACAGAATATCAAGACATCTGACCATAGCAAGACCGGCATTAATCATAGTTGCAAATTGGCGGCTAAAAATTGTGAGGGACTGCTGATTTACTCTCCTGAATCTATCAACATAAGCAAGTAAATCAGTTTGAACATTGCTTGAGGAACGTTCTGTTATACTTTTTACAGTATAACGCATCTCTCTTAACTTGTTAATAACAACACGCTGATTCTCTGCATCAATAGTGCCTTTTACCATTTTTCCCTCAGAATCAATAGCCTCATAGAGAAACGTTGGCATAATTTCACCCCCTTTTAAACTTCAGTGTACTGACCAACTATAATGAAACCTAAAATTAATAATATCCACCACATTGATATATAACTGCTCTCAAATACTCAGAAAATGCCATATATTTAATCTCTTTATATAAAATTACAGCACCTTTACAGTATGAAAGTCAGTTCTACACCTCCTTTACAGTTTTTTTTATATATATAAATCTATCCCCGCGCAAAAATAATGTAACAGATTAAAGAGCGTCAATCAATCTCCTTAATTCCTCACGATGAGTAGTTCTGTTCATAGCTTCTTCGTAATTTATCTGCTGGGTCTTATAAAGCTCCAGCAGAGACTGTTCCATAGTCTGCATTCGATATTTTGCCCCGGTCTGTATGGCATTATATATTTGATGAGTTTTCCCTTCTCTTATTAAATTTCTTATACCGGGAGTAACAACCATAATTTCGATAGCAGGTACTCTGCCTATGCCACTGGCATGAGGGACAAGTTGTTGGGAAACTACAGCCTGTATAACACTGGCAAGCTGAATTTTTATCTGTTGCTGCTGATATGGTGGAAATACATCGATAATTCTGTCTACTGTCTGAGAAGCATCTGATGTATGTAACGTGGTCAGCACAAGATGACCTGTTTCTGCAGCAGTAATAGTAAGGGCAATAGACTCTAAATCTCTCATTTCGCCGACCAGTATAACATCAGGATCTTCACGAAGAACAGAACGAAGTGCATTGGTCCAGGCCTGAGTATCATGGCCTAATTCTCTCTGATTTACCATAGATTTTTTATGAGGATGAATATATTCTATGGGGTCTTCTACTGTAAGAACATGACATGACCTGTTACTGTTTATCTGATCGATCATACAGGCAAGAGTTGTCGATTTACCTACACCAGTAGGTCCTGTCACAAGGATTAATCCCTGATGCAAGCCGGTAAGTTCATCAAGCACCTGAGGTAAATTCAGTTCTTCACGGGTTGGCACTGTCTCAGGTATTGCTCTCAGCGCAGCAGAAACACATCCACGCTGTTTGAAAACATTAATTCTAAATCTGCAATATCCCTGTAAGCCATGAGATAAATCTAATTCCCAGTTCTTTTCAAAAACTTCCTTCTGTTTATCATTGAGTATACTGTATATCAGACGCTTTGTATCCTGAGCACGTAGTCTTGGGAATTCTGTCGGCACGAGTCTGCCGCTTATTCTCAATGTAGGAGGTAATCCAACTGAAAGATGAAGATCTGACGATCCTCTTTCGATAGCAATTTTCATCAAATCAGCCATTCCGAAATTAGCCAGATCTGCCATAATTAATTACATCTCCTCTCCTACATAAACTACTCTCAGACATTCTTCTATAGTAGTGGTACCTTCCAGCACTTTACGTAACCCGTCTTCCTGGAGAGTAACCATACCGTTTTCTATTGCCGCATCCTTTACTTCTATTGTAGGAGCGTTTCTGAGAATGAGAGGACGAACATTTTCATTGACTGTCATCATTTCATAAATACCGCTTCTGCCTTTATATCCTGTGCCCTTGCAGTGGTCGCACCCTCTTCCGTGATAGAAGACTATATTCGTATCTGCAAGGTTAAGCCCGAATTTCGCCACAGCTTCTTCAGGCGGTGTATAGGCTTCACGGCAGTTAGGACATATTCTCCTTACGAGTCTCTGGGCAATTACTCCGACAAGAGCAGATGCTACAAGGAACGGTTCTATACCCATATCTATGAGACGGGTTATAGCACCTGCAGCGTCATTCGTATGGAGTGTGCTCAGAACAAGATGGCCTGTAAGAGCAGACTCAATGGCAATCTGAGCAGTTTCACCGTCACGAATTTCACCGACCATTATAATATCAGGATCCTGACGGAGGAAGCTTCTCAGAGCCGCAGCAAAGGTAAGTCCTGCCTTCGGATTTATCTGAACCTGGTTTATGCCGGGAAGCTGATATTCTACAGGGTCTTCTA